>JBEBVQ010000084.1:0-8635 GCA_040392625.1 Taibaiella soli
AGTGGGTGAGCTTCTCTGCGTCGGTGACCTACAATAACATCAGCCGAACCGGAAGAGAGAATACCCTGATCACGTACGGTCTTGTGGCAGAACGGTTTTTTTAGATGAAAATCAGGGGCGTATTAATCCCAGCTGAATGGCTTTGCGTACCAGCCCTACTGCATTTTTGACATTCAACTTGAACAATAAATTCAGCCGGTGATTTTCTACAGCGCTGAGGCTGATGAATAGTTTTTTGGCGATCTCCTGGCTGGTCAATTCCTCGGCCACCAGCTCCAGTATCTCTTTTTCCCGCGAGGTCAAAGCCGGTATGGCATGTTCCTTTACACGGGTATCCATCAGCAGGTCGCTGAGCATGCTGTTGCGCAGCGAAGGGTCGATATACTGCCGCCCGCTGTGTACGCATTCAATCGCTTCCATGATCTGGTCAGGCGCTGCAGTTTTCAGCACATATCCTTTTACCCCGCTCATGAACATATTACGCACATGAAAGGCCTGGTCGAGATTGGAGAGGGCCAGAATAGCTATTTTCGGATGCTTCCCGGATATCATTGCCGCCAGTTCGTCGCCCTGCTTCCCTTGCATCTGTACATCCAGCAGCAGCACATCCGGCTGTCGTTTTTGAAGGGCATTCAGCAGGCCTTCTTCATCGGTACAGGTATCCAGCAGTTCCACCTGGCTATATTCACGGAGCATATTTTTAATGCCGTTGATCACTACGGGATGATCGTCCAGCGTACTTACTTTTATTTTCATGATTTTCTGTTTTACCGTCCTATGGATTCGTGCTCCAATGTTTTTTCCTCTGTTTCATCAATTATGTGGAATTCTATATAAATATTCGTCCCTTTACCCGGCGCGGAGTTGATATGCATATGTCCGTTCAGCTCTTTCACGCGTCTTTCCATGCCGTTCAGCCCCATGCCTTTTCTTTCCGTTGTGGTATCAAAACCTTTCCCGTTGTCCTCGACGGTAATATCCAGCACATCGCTGTGGCGGCTCAATTGTACCAGCACGGCATTTGCGTGTGCGTGTTTTAATACATTCTGCAGCAGTTCCTGGATGATCCGGTACACGGCCAGTTGGAAGCCGGGATCGAGGTTGCCTATATACCCGTAATATTGGAAATCCATTTTCAATCCTTCGTCTTGCTGGATGCTGCGGCAAAACATACGGATCGCTTCCACCAGGCCATGCCGCAGGATCAGTTCGGGCATCAGGTTATGCGCTGTCTTGCGCACTTCGGTGATGGTATTGTCGAGCAGCCCGTCGGCCTCCTGGTAAATATCGGTAACGGCTACTTCCGGCATTCTCTTTGCGAGGATGCGCAGCTGCATCTTCAGTGTGCTCAGCAATCCGCCTATGCCATCGTGGAGTTCCCGTGCAATCCGGGCGCGCTCTTTTTCTTCACCTTCTGATAAAGCCTGCCACACGGCTATTTCACGTTTTTGCTTTTCGGACCGTTGCCGGTTACGGTAGCTGATGCGCAGGATAACAATGGCGGCGCCTGCGATGAGCACCAGACCCCACGTTATAATATTGTTCCTGATGAGCTTAGACCGCTGGTCGGCTATCATCAATTTGCTTTCTGCAATTTCCTTATCCTTCTGGGCCATCCGGTATTTAACCTCCAGCAGGTTCACGGCATTGAGCTTATCGAGGTTGAGGATGCTGTCTTTCAGCGCGGCGGCCTGCTCCTGGTGGGCAAATGCCCGATCATAATTTCCCGCCTTCCGGTAGTATTGCGTCAGGTATTTATGGATATCCACAAGCTCTTTGCGTGCATGCAGCTTGTTGGCCGTTCCCAGCGCAGCCGCCAGGTATTCTTTTGCGCGTGTATAGTTGCCCGCATTGAGCTCAAGTTCGCCCATGGATATGGCAGCCCGCATTTTTCCGATCGGGTAATCAGACGGCATGTCCAGCACTTGCCGGTAGCATCTCCTGGCCAGTCGGTGCTGCCCGGTGGCTTCATAGATCATGCCGCTCAGATGTATGGCATCGCATTGGGCGCTGAACTGGTGGAATTCTTCAGCCAGCCGCACAGACTCCCGGCATTTTGACAAAGCTTCATCATAAAGCTGCTTCCAGTACAGGATTCGTGCTTCGTTGAGGTACAGATATGATAAATACCGGTTGATGCCGTGCTTGTATGATACCTCCTTGCCCTGTTCAATATAGCTGAGCGCTTTCTCCAGCTCTCCCATTTCGGAAAGGATAGCGCCGAAATTATTTGCCGACCGTGCAATAAAAGCATAATCCTTGTTGTTGGTGGCGATATTGGTTGCTTTGAAGCACCATTCTGCGGCTTCGTCATAATTACCTGTGTACAGGTAAATGGCGCCCATGTTGTTGTATAAGGTAGCGAGACTTTTTCCTTCCGGCTCATTGATGGCGTGTAAATGATTGATGCCTTCGTGCACGTACATGAATCCTTCCGCATAGCGTGCATGATTGATGGAAACGAATCCCAGCCCGGTGAGGTTTGCTGTAATGCCCAGGTTATAGTTCTTTTCCCTGCTCAGCGTAAGGGAACGTTCATATAAATGAATGGCGCTGTCCGGTTGGTACCACGACAGGCTGTCGGCTTGGTCTTTCAGCCGGAATATTTCTGTGCTGTCTTCAGGGGCAATAACAGGAATTGCATTGCCGTTACCACTGCGGCAGGCATATAATATGCATAAAGCACAGCAAATAACAAGTGCAATGCATCCTATGTGTTTCCGTATGACCACAATACGATATGCTGGGCGATAATGCAATTTAACCGTTTATTCTCAGCTTACTACGCTACTGGTAAAAAACTGTGGTTTCCACCACCTGAAAAATTGGTATTTGCACCATTGGCGGGTAGCATGATGGAAAATACCTTTGCTATAGATCATTTTTACAAGCCCTGCAGGCATGGTTATGGTACGCTGCACAACGCATGTGCAATGTGTCTTTATTCACTACTAAATATTTAACAATGAAAAAATTATACACAGATAAGGTAACGTTTGCTTTGGTTATGATACTGGGTGTTATTTCAGGCCCGGCAAATGCCCAGCCCGTCTTTGAATGGGTGGTGAAAATGGGAGGCGCTGATTTTGATCAAAGCGTGCATATTGCGACAGATGGAAGCGGTAATACTTATACTACCGGCTTTTATAATGGCTCCTCGGCAACGTTTGGCACAACTACGATTACCAGCGCCGGAAGCTCTGATGGCTTTCTGGCCAAATGTGACCCGGCCGGAAATTTTCTTTGGGCCAGGAACCTGGGAGGTGATGGGAATGATAATGGTACCAAAGTAACTGTGGATAAAAAAGGGAACGTGTACGTGGTGGGAGGCTTTGGCTCTACAGATTTTGCGCCTGATGGCAGCACACAGACATTTGCAGCCGCGAGTTGGAATAATGTGTACGTGGCAAAATATAATGCCAATGGTAATTTTCGTTGGGTAAAAGCTATGGGCGGCAGCGATGGTGATTATTGCAACGGTGTGGCCGTGGACGATAATGGGAATGTGTACCTGACGGGCAATTATAATTCTCCGAACTTCAGTATGGGCGCTCATTCCAATATCCTTCCTGTTCCCGTAAGCGGAGATGCATACCTTGTGAAACTGGATTCCAACGGTGGATTTATCTGGGCTAAAGGATTTGGTGGCACGGATAACGATGAGGTGAAGGGAATAATCATCGATGGCGCTGATAACTTATACTTAACCGGGTTTTTTAACGGTTCTGCAAATTTTGATCCCAATGGTACGGCTATGCTTTCAGTGGCCGGCGTCAGCGATATTTTTCTTGCCAAATACGACACTGCCGGTAATTATATCTGGGCCAAAAGAATGGGAGGTGTTGATGATGAATACGGTTATGAAGTGGCTGCGGACGCTATCGGTAATGTGTATGTGGCAGGCGCTTTTAACGGCACGATCTCTTTCGATGGCACTTCTGCTACGCTCAGCTCTTCCGGGGGGCGGGACGGGATTTTGGTGAAATATGATTCCGCCGGAAATTATGTCTGGTCTAAAAATATCGGAGGCGCCAACTGGGATGAGATGTATGGTGTAGCTGTCGATGGTGGTAATAATGTGCACATAACAGGAGGATTTCAGGATGCAGTAGTGTTTGGCCCGGGAGCTACGCTTACTTCTGAGGGCGGCGGTGACGTTTTTGTGGCGAAATATGATCCGGCCGGAAATTACACCTGGGCGAAAAATATGGGCGGCACCGGTTTCGATCGGGGGAATGGGATAGCTGTCGACGGTAGTGGCAGCATATACGCTACCGGGTATTTCCTGTCCGATCCGGCAGATTTCAATATAGGCGGCCCCAATGGGGAACTTAGCCCCGGAGTGGCTGATGGTTTTATCGTGAAATTCGTTTGCGGAGACACTACTTCGGCTCAAGTAGTATTCGAAGAATGCGGTGATAGTTTTTCGGTAAACGGAACGGTATATACAGCAAGCGGAACGTACACACAGGTACGCCCCAATGCCGCAGGCTGTGACAGCATGATCACTATCGACCTCACGCTCCACCCTGTAAATATACCTCAAATCGACGTTAACGAACACATACTGAGTGTCGTGCAAACATACGATGCGTACCAGTGGATAGACGAAGACGGGGATATCTTTGGCGCTACCAACCCAACTTATACAGTCACAGCCAATGGTAAATATTCCGTCCGGACGACCGATGAAAACGGCTGTGAGGCGGTATCTGCGATCTATGAGGTCACCAATGTATCTGTAGGCAATGTGGATGGCTGGGGAAAGTATATTCATATTTATCCCAACCCGGCAAACGATATGATCTACGTCCGCAGCCCTTTACCCGTATCGGTGTCGTTGAGCGGTATCGACGGGCGTGTACTGCTTCAGGTGTCTGATGCCCGGGCTATTGACATGAGCGGTCTTGTACAAGGGGTTTACCTGGTGCGTATTACAGATATGGAGGGAAGGCTGATACGGACAGAAAAGGTGTTGAAACGGTAATACCGGTATGATTTTGTATATGAAAAAGCGGCTGCCACCATTATGGGCAGCCGCTTTTTTGGTGCGCAGCAGGAAAAAACTTACTTTTCCTGCCGCTAATCAGCATTCATGAAGGAACCTCCTTTCTGCTAACAAATTTATTATGGCATTACTGGAATTACAGCATATCAAAAAACACTACACCAATCAGAAAGCAGTGGACGACGTCAGCTGCTCGATACAGCCCGGCAGCATCTTCGGCTTGCTCGGGCCAAATGGGGCCGGCAAGACCACACTGCTCCGGATGATCACAGGCATTCTCTTCCCCGATGAAGGGAACATAATATTGGATGGCAAGACCTTCGATCAACGCACCGATATGCAGCATATCGGGTATATGCCGGAAGAAAGAGGACTTTACAAAAAAATGAAAGTAGGGGAGCATGCCCGCTACCTCGGCAGGCTGAAGGGACTAAACGATAAAGTAACCGATGAGCGCATTAAATTCTGGTTCGAGAAATTTGAAATGCAAACCTGGTGGAACAAAAAGGTGAGCGACCTGAGCAAGGGCATGAGCCAGAAGCTGCAATTCGTGACCACCATATTGCACAACCCCAAGCTGATCATCCTCGATGAACCGTTCAGCGGGCTTGACCCCGTAAATGCCAACCTGATCAAAGACGAGATCTTCGCGCTCGCGCAGCAGGGACGCACGATCATCTTCAGCACCCACCGCATGGAGCAGGTGGAGGAGATCTGCGACCATATCATACTCATGAACAAAGGGCAGAAGATACTCGAAGGAAGTGTGGCAGACGTACGGCAGCAGTTTAAGGAAAACCTGTTCCGCATAGAGCTGGAGTCAGTGCCGTCCATCGCCGGGCAAGATGTTTTTGAAATAGTGCGGCAGGAGGGGAACACGCTTACCGTGAAGATACACGAAGGATATTCGCCCAATGATATCCTGAGCTACTTCATAGCGGTGCAGTCCACGATCCTGTCCTTCCACGAAATCCTCCCGACGCTCAATGAAGTGTTTATCCGCCTGGTAACGGATACACCCGCAGCACGTCAATTCGAAACCATCGATACTATCTGAAACCGCCGCATCCCATGAGCAAGACACTGATCATTATAAAAAGAGAATACCTCACCCGTATCCGCAACAAAGCGTTTATATTTTCAACGCTGTTCACGCCGTTGTTCTTCTTTGGCATTATCGCATTGAGCACCTATATGGGGGTGAAAAGCTCCGAAGAGCTTAATATAGCAGTGTATGACGAAAGCGGAATGTTTGCGGGGCAACTGGAGAACAGTAAACGGATCCACTATCATTGGGTGCCAAGGGAGGTGTATGAAGTGATAACCGCACCGGGAGAAGAAGAGAAAACAGAGTTTGATGGAGTGCTGTTCATCCCGCTCATTGATATAGAGAAGCCTTCGGGCATCACGTACACATCCCGGAAGCAGATGGGCATCCTGTCGCAGGAGAAGGTGAATGACGATCTGAATGCCGTTCTTGAGCGTACGCGGATGATCCGTGCCGATATTGATACGGCAAAGCTGGCTGCCGTAAAAGCCAATCCCGTTTCGCTCGTGCAGAAAACCATAGGCGACGACGGGGCAGACAAAGAGGCCAATGCGGGCGTGTCTCTGATCGCCGGGTATGGCGCGGGGTTCCTGATCTATTTTATCATCCTCATTTATGGCAGCATGGTGATGCGCGGCGTGATGGAGGAGAAGACCAATCGTATTGCCGAAGTGATCGTTTCTTCCGTGCGGCCCGTGCAGCTTATGATGGGCAAGATCATTGGCATCGGTGCGGTAGGCATCACGCAGTTCCTTATCTGGCTGGTGCTGCTGGTGGCAGGGTATGGTGTAGTAATGTCGTTTGTGTCTCCGGATACCATACAGCAGGTGGCCGAAGCACAGCAGGCGGGGCCGGGTATGGAAGCGGCGCAGCAGTTGCAGCTTGCCACGGCGCAGCTTAATATACCTTTATTGCTGGGGGCATTCCTGTTTTATTTCCTGGGAGGCTATTTATTTTACGCTTCCCTGTTTGCTGCTGTGGGCAGTGCGGTGAATGATGATCCGCAGGATGCACAGACGATGATGATGCCGGTGACCATGCCCATTATCCTGTCCATCGTGGTGCTTACCAGCGCGATCAATAACCCCGGCGGGCCGCTGGCCTTCTGGTGCAGCATTATTCCGTTCACCTCGCCGGTGATCATGATGGCGCGGCTTCCGTTTGGCGTGCCGGGCACCGTACCCTGGTGGGAGCTTGGGTTGTCTGTCGTAGTGCTGACGGGGAGTTTCCTGTTCACTACCTGGCTGAGCGCGCGCATATACCGCACTGGTATCCTGTTGTACGGTAAGAAGGTGACGTGGAAGGAGATGTTCAGGTGGGCATTCTCGAAGCAGTAGTGTGTCATGGATATTCAGGGATGAAGAGCGGAGCTATCCTGACAGAATGTGAGTTATGAATGATGAATTCACACTCATAATTCATAATTTAAAAATGAGGTTATGAAATCGTTTAACATTCCTGTACATTATCGGTGTCCGCGAGTGTACGACGGGTCAATCTGCCAAAAGCTCCAACCCTGATTTAATGAAAATCGCTTAGGTTTGCCCCATATTTTTCTAAAAGACCGGTATGGACAAAACAGCACTCCTCAAAAAGAAAGCAGAAGAAGCATTGCTCGGCGGCGGCGCCAAACGTATTGAAAGCCAGCATGCAAAAGGAAAACTCACAGCCCGCGAGCGTATCCAACTGCTGCTCGACGAAGGTTCATTTGAGGAGATCGATATGCTGGTCACGCACCGGAGCCGCGACTTTGGCATGGAGAAAGAGGTATATCCCGGCGATGGTGTGGTAACAGGCTATGGTACCGTAAACGGCCGGCTGGTGTACCTGTTCTCGCAGGATTTTACGGTTTTCGGCGGCAGCCTCTCCGAAACACACGCAGAGAAGATCTGCAAGATTATGGACCTTGCCATGCGCAACGGCGCTCCGGTCATCGGCCTCAACGACAGCGGCGGCGCCCGGATACAGGAGGGGGTCGTATCCCTGGGCGGATATGCCGACATCTTCCACCGTAATGTGCAGGCCTCCGGGGTGATACCGCAGATATCCGCGATCATGGGGCCTTGCGCCGGCGGGGCTGTGTATTCGCCCGCCATGACGGATTTCATTCTCATGGTCGAAAATACTTCGTACATGTTCGTTACGGGGCCGAACGTAGTCAAGACGGTGACGCACGAGAATGTTACCAGCGAAGAGCTTGGCGGCGCGCAGACACATGCGGCCAAGTCGGGGGTGACGCACTTCGCCTGCGCGCATGAAGTGGCCTGTATTGAGCATATCCGACAACTGCTCGGCTATATGCCGCAGAATTGCGAAGAAGACGCGCCTGTGTATCCATACGAACCCGGCGATGAATCCCGCCCGGCGCTGAATAACATCATCCCCGAAAATCCCAACCAGCCGTATGATATGAAGGAGGTGATCGCCGAATTAGCCGATACAGACTCTTTCCTTGAAGTGCATAAAGACTATGCGGAGAACATCATCGTGGGCTTTGCCCGCATTGCCGGCAGAAGCATCGGTATTGTATCCAACCAGCCGTCCAGCATGGCCGGTGTGCTCGAAATTAATTCCAGCAA
>JBEBVQ010000085.1:0-8557 GCA_040392625.1 Taibaiella soli
CATATATCCATATATATGCTGTCCGTTTGAAGGGTTACCTATCGGCGAAAAATCATTGTTATAATAATAAAAACCCGACATGCCCAATACTTCGAACGAATCTGTTACACCATCCGCAGCCAGAATTTTACGCTTGGGACCTTCAAAAAAGTCCACACCTACCATAGGCACCTGTCCGCCATAGCTATTGATCTGTCCGGAACCGTCTATACTGGTACCATTATACAGGATCCCCAGCTCACGGCTGGTGTCGCAACCGATATAATCGTCAAAGGCATAACCCAGATCCGCATCCGTCCAGGTAGCCACATAAGCGCTGTCCAGTGACAGATTGCTGCGGTTGATCATGCGATAGCGATAAAACGTAGCGTCATTCAGTACATCCTTAGTAGAGAAGGCAAAAGCGCTCGCCTGTACTTCCAGGCCAATAGCTTCCGTCTGGGTTTGCTGTTTCACATTACCGCGATCATTAAACACCCACCAGATGTACTGGTCACCTGGGAGATCAGGTTCGCTGCCGCTGGGGACACCGGGATAATCCCCTTCCCTCCATTCATACGTTCCATTATTATTTACATCGATAAACGGAGCATACGAGCGTTTGCTGGCCTGCAACTGCTGAAGCGGAGTACCACTGATACCTTTAGCATCAGGGTTGCCGGTTGCCGGCCACTCTCTGATCGCATCATAACGTGTATCATTTTCTATTTCGCTCTGGTTACCATTACGTTCCATTACATCGCGAAACGCAATAATATCTGCTTTATTCACTTTCCAGAAACGATCCCATTCCGCACAGGTAGTTGCCGATACATCATCATTATCTTCCAGCGGGCCGGGCCAGTAGTCATTCCCGTCCTGGCGATAGGTCTGGGCTGCTACTTTCAACTGGCCTTGCGGATCATAACCGCCTACCCATATGGAGCCGGCAAAAAGAGAATGTTTCCGCGAACCTTTGGGTACTTCATAGCCGGCTTCACTGATCCCGATGTTCCACCACATATCCCCTCCTGTCATCAGGCGGGCGCGTACGTTATTGATATCAAGATCTATGGAAGCTACTGCCGGGCGGCAACCCGCGGTAGTACGGAATTTGCCTTTGTCATAGGTCGTCCGTTTGGTATTCGCCTGTATATTAGGACGTGCAACCGCATCCAGACTCATGCCTGTCACTACAGCTACCAGAGCTGTAATCACTAACCGCTTATTACTATTAAATAACATGACTTATGATCGTTATTACTTTTGTTTAGAAATTGAATTGCAATCCGATTGTGATTCTTCTCGGCAGGTTATAACGCCCGGGATTGTTCATCGCTACCCGGTACAGATCCTGAAATGACTGGGCATCCGTTTGCGTGCGTATCACATTCTCACCCAGGGAAGATGTCAGGTATCCGTCGTCATCCGGACGGCCGGTATAACGGTACACGCCCAACACATCACGGGTATTCAGCAGATTCTGGATATAAGTAAACACATTCAGATAATACGGACGTCCTTTGACCGTACCGTCTTCCCTTGTTTTCGTGAAATCAAGTGTGAAGTTCTTATCCAGTTTCATATTCAGCATATAGTGCCAGGGGAGGCGGGCGCCGTTGATCTGTCCGATAATTACGTTGGCATTATGTACGCCACCCTGCAGCGTCTGCGGCTGTGCCAGCAGCGTATAGGGTTCGCCGCTCCGCGTCTGGAACAGGAAGTTCACACCGGCATTCTGCAATACATGCTTCCCGGCAACCACCGGCCCTTCGTCCCTGCCGTAACGGTAATCAATGCTTGCCGCTATAATATGGCGGGAATCATAATCCAGTGCATTGGTGAACATCAGGTTGGGTAATTGGGCAGAGATCAGGTACTGCAGCAAACCGCCTGCAGCAATAGCCCCGGTACCACCTGAGTTACCCGAAGCAGTACTGGAACCGGTACCATCAGCAAATTGAAGGGTGTATGCAATGGTCATTGCCAGGTTATTTACACGCCTCAATTCATACTTCAAACCAAGCCCTTTGGTAGTTGAGAAGTCACGGTTCCCGAATGTATAGTAAGTCTGAGGCCATGCAAAAACATAGGGACGGATCTGGATCTGATCCCGGCGTTCTTTGTAAAAACCGTTGATTGTTATCGCAGAAAGCTCTGTCAGCCGCTGCTGGAAACCAACTTCATAATTAATGGCTTTCTCCGGCTTCAGATCCGGGTTACCGATAATACCGCTCGGGTTCTGTGTCATGAAGAAGTAGTCAGCAGGGGTTGCATATGCGCCTGCACCACTCAATATTGAGTTCAGACCCGGCTTCGGGCGTTGAATGATCACATCATAGTGTGCATAGAACAGCGCTTCATCCGATATCGGGAAGGAGAATGATATACGAGGCATTACATTTACCTGCGGCTTATAATCCTCGAAAGATGTATTGGGGTCATATCCCTCCTCTGTGATACGCGGCGCATTGACCGAGTCCAGATACGGCTGCGGGTCGCGGCCGCCTGTAGCGCCCCTCAGTACATACGGGTCTGAGATTTCACGCCCGTTTGCGTCATACCATGTATCTCCGTTACGATAACCAATAACAGAGGGATTGGAGGATGCGTTGTCATTTACATATACGGCATAATCACTGCCGATATTATCCGGATGCGCTCCGTTATTGATCAGGTTGCGCGCGCCGTCAACATCTCCCGCATATCGCCCTCCATAAAGGTTATACGGATCTTTTAACACTTTGGTATTATTATCAAAGCGTTCAACACGCACACCAATATTAAAACGGATATCCCTGAACGTTATATTATCAGATATATATCCCGCCAGGTAATTGGGCCTGTATGCACCTATCGGACGGGTGTAATTCCCATTTTCATCTTTTTGGGTCCAGAAATCATTGAAATTCACCTGCCCTGTTACCGCATTGCCGGCATAGTCATACCCGTAATAGTTTACCAGGCTGGCGCCGTTATTCAATAATTCATCGGCAGTGAACATATCCAGTGAATACGTCGAAGGATCATAAGCATCCGGCTGCAGATAATCGCGGCCT
Organism: Taibaiella soli; assembly: GCA_040392625.1. Classification (GTDB taxonomy): domain Bacteria; phylum Bacteroidota; class Bacteroidia; order Chitinophagales; family Chitinophagaceae; genus JBEBVQ01. The sequence goes on from JBEBVQ010000085.1 coordinate 3,039, forward strand.
TTCACATCCAGACCCAGCTTTTGCCGAAGGTTATAATCAAACCCGCCAACAGGTGCGGCGGTATCATACCTTACCCGGTCATAAAATACGGTATCATTAGGCCCAAAAGGAACCAGACCTTTCATAATATCGTCTTGTGTATAACGCTGGCCGCCTGCTATATAAACAGATCCCGGCCCTCTGTCCATTTCAGAGAATGGCACTACACGGTGTGTCAGCAACCGCATCAAGCCCCACAGGCCGGCGCCGCTTACACCATAAAAACGCTCTGAACGCTGCTGATAATACATACCAAACTCTATAGCATGCGTTGCATGCTTCATTTTATAGTCAAACGAGGCATCTACACCCAGTGAAAACTGCTCTGCCTGCTGCTTGTTGAATCCACTTTGCGGTGTACCTACATTCGACCACAGAGAATAGGTAGAGTTAGGGAAATCCCCGTTACGCAGGTAAGCTCCTGCGCTGGCGATATTACTGAGCAGCAAAGGCGACTCGCCGCCAAGATCATAATAAGCTGAAGTATAGTTGGCCATCAGGGGATTCAGCTCCGCTCTTTCGTAAGTAACACCGGTAGGCATATACCCATACAGCAGGATTGCTGTTTTCCCGGTGCTGTCATCCACACCGGGAGCATATACCGGCTCATATTCTTCGGTGAATTTCCCTACATATCCATATTTAAACGGATCCATTTTATGATTGGGATCCTGTACACTGCTGTAATCCCGCTGATAATCCGCCTGAACGGAGTAGAAAGCATTCTGGATCGTATTAACATCATCCACTCTTTCTCCGTCTTCATTGACTGTGGGGGTTGCCTTTTTAAAGCTCTGGGTAAAACGGAGATAGCCACGGCCTGTATAACCGATCGTCTTCGAGGTGGCTTCAGGCGCGAAAAGGGAAAGTCCGCGACTGTAGTTATATCCATTGGTATAGAAGAATGAGCCGCCCGCTGTAATATTGGTACCCGGTGTCAGTTCATAATCCAGCTTCCCGGTAAGACTTGCCCGCTGAAAAGATGCATTGCGGCGCTTCTTTTCATTTACCATGTCTTCCATGGTTATAAATTCGCTTGCCGGAGCAAAACTGGGTACGCCGGTAGCATTTGGACGGGCTACAAGCGGATTCTCCTGCAGATCCCGGAGTACATCATCCTTCACTACCCAGTTACCGATATAGGAGGGGCTTCCGTCTTCATCATAGCGATAATCACCGGCCAGGAAAAAACCAACGATTGGTTTTTTAAAGCCATTCTCATCACGGCGGCTGGCAAAAGGCCCCGAAAGGTTAAAAGCAAGCATATTGGTGTTAAAGCCTTCTACCGAATGCTCTGCGGTAATACCGCCGCGGTAGTTGCTGGAAACACCTCTGGTTGTTATGTTGATCACACCGCCGGAGGCATCGCCGTATTTGGCAGAGATACCGGAGGTGATCACCTGCATCTGGTCGATTACATCCGGGGCCTGGTTGATATACCGTCCGCCGGTTACCTGGATACCATCAATGATGATCAGGGTACCCTCGCCGCGCGCACCGCCTATATTAACACCACCACCGCTGCTTCTCTGGTACACGCCGGTGTTCAATGCTGCAAAATCCGAAGTATTACGGGTAGGAAGCACATTTATCTGCTCTCTGGTAAGCGTCCCGTTCGGGCCGGGCTTGCCTTTATCGATCAGCGGCGGCACATAAGTAGAAACTACTTCAACGGCGTCCAGTGTGGTGGACGACTCCAGGGTCTTGTCCACAAGTGTGGTATAGCTGGGGCTGACAATTACACCATTGATACGAAGCGGCTTCATGCCGGTATAAGAAATAGTAACATCATAGCGACCGGCCTGGAGCGGCTTAACCGAATATTTACCGTCAAAGTCCGTCACGGCACCACCTCTAACAGCCCCGCCCTGCTCCACACGGATGACCGCACCGATCACAGGTTCTTTTCTCTCATCCAGAATGGTACCGGCGATCTCACCAACCTGTGCCTGGGCAAGTACTTCTTTGTCTGCGGCGCCGATAAACAGCAGCATGAAGAATAAACAACGTAATGTACGCTTCATATTCAGATTTAATGATTTATTAACCAAATGAAGGGGTAAAGATAAAATTTCTTGTTAAAATACCACATGTCTCTGCTCAATTTTGTCAGAAATATGTTTATATCATACGTTATCATATAAAACCAGGAGTTTATCAAGTAAAATTTTACTCATCTTATACACAGCCTCCCGGCTGTACCCTGCTATATGAGGTGTGATCAGCACTTCCTCCCGTTCCGACAACGACAGGATATCCGGTTGCCCGATAGCGCCGGTATCACCGGCCGGTTCTCCTTCCACAACATCCAGCGCTGCGCCGGTAATCCGTTTTTTTTCAATCCCTTCGAGGATCGCAGTGGTATCTGCGACGGCGCCGCGTGAGGTATTGATCAGGATAAACGGCTGCTGCATGGCATGCAGGAATTCTCTATTGAAATAATGATGGGTATCCCGGGAATACGGCACATGAAAGCTGACGATATCAGCCTGCTGCTGTATCTCCGCAAGCGATGAAGCAGCTACATACGGCGGCAGGGCGATATCGGGCTTTATATCATACACGAGCAAACGCATATCGAATGCCTGCAGCTTCCCGGCAAACGCACTGCCGGTATGGCCAAATCCGATGATACCCAGTGTTTTTCCTTCCAGTTCCATACCCCGGTTGGGCTCCCGCAGCCATATTCCCTGCTGCACCTGGCTGTGGCTATGGCTTATCTTTTTGGTCAGCGCCAGCAGCATCCCCATTGCATGTTCTGCTACTGCATTGGCATTCCCTTCCGGGCTGCTGAAACAGTGTATCCCCTTCTGCCGTGCATGATCCGTATCAATGATCTCCATACCCGATCCCATCCGGCCGATCCACTTCAGCGCCGGTGCGGCATCCATTATTTCCCGCCCTACCCGCAGGCGGTTGGAGGTAATCAGTCCGGTACAATCTGCAATCACTGCCAGGGCTGCTTCCGGTGTCACGACATCCATCATCCTGACACGATACCCTGCGGCTTCCAGCCCTTCCACCAGCACCGGATGCACCGGCGCTGCGATCAGCACATTACCCTCATGCTTCATGACATATACTGTTTATACAAGGCTACAAAATCAGCTACCGGCAACTGCTCCGCACGCTTCCCCATCACGGGGTCCTGCAGGACCTCCGGCGGCAATGTTCCCTTTAAGGCATTCCGCAGCGTTTTCCTACGCTGGTTGAATGCAGCTTTCACCAACCGGGCAAATGTCTTCTTATTACTAATGTCAAAAGGATTACCAATGTTCGTAAAACGAACAACTCCGCTTTTTACCCGCGGAGGCGGCGTAAAACAATTTTCATGGACATCAAATAAATATTCCACTTTAAAATAAGCCTGCATCAGCACACTCAATATACCATATTGTTTTGTACCCGGCCCTGCGGCAATCCGCTGCGCCACTTCTTTCTGGAACATCCCGATCACCTCCGTTACCTGCGGTTCCCAATCCAGTATTTTAAAAAGGATCGGAGATGAAATGTTATAGGGAAAATTGCCGATCACGCTGAACATGCCGGTAAACGGGCAGCCGGCCTTCAGAATATCTTCGTGGATGATACGCTCCTGTAATGCAGGGAAAGTTTTTAGCAGATAGTCCACCTTCTCCCTGTCGATCTCGATAGCTTTATAATCAACAGCCATACCGGACAGGTAACCGGTAAGCGCGCCGCCGCCGGGGCCGATCTCCAGCAGTTGCATACCGGGCGTCACCGTAAGCTGCGCAACAATCTTGCGGCATACATTTTCATCGTGCAGAAAATGCTGACCCAGACTTTTCTTTAACGTATATTGCATAAGCGGAGCAAAAGTAATGGATTCGCACCCACTTTTGCGGGGGAATACTGCTTAAAATTGTACCTTGTTTTAAATATCTCTTATGAAAAAGCTGCTGCTGCTGATAGCGATACCGGTATTTTTTCTTTCCTGCAAAGAGGGGTGGACGGATGAATACCGGGCAGAATATATACGCACCTGCATAGAGGAAGCCAGGCGCACTACCTTTCCCGATTCAACGCAGGCGGCAGCCTATTGCCAGTGCTCCCTGGAGTCTATCATGGTGCATTACCAGACTGTAGCAGAGCTGCTCGTCAACAAGGACAGTATTGCGCTCAGGAATGACTTCCAGGCATGTCATGATAAAGTACTGGGGCGATAAGAGGGTGAGGTAACGCCATTGGCTCCAAGGCCGGAGGCTGAGTTGAACACATGTTGTGTAAAGACACGCCTCATTAATCATTGACAATTTACAATTAACAATTCACCCCTCAATCCCCACCCCTCATCCCTGAACCAACGTCCCGCCGTGGCGGCTGATCCTGCGCAGCAGCACGCTGGCCCGGTAGCGGTCTTCATGATAATCGTGGTACAATCCGTCGAGTATAGCCAGCGCTTTGTCTGCTCCCCACTCGTCGCACCATTGCAGCAATCCTTTGGGATAGTTAACGCCTTTGGTCATGGCCAGATCCAGGTCTTCCGCAGAAGCAATGCCCGCATGCAGTGCATCAGCAGCTTCATTGATCAGCATGGCAATAACACGCTCCGCAATCTTCGCGCCGGTATCCGCAGCGACTGCCGCCCCGGGCCTGCCGCCCCCATTTGCATAATCATAAAATCCACGACCACTCTTCCGCCCCAGCCATCCTGCTTCGAGCAAACGCTTTTGTGAAAAGGAAGGTTTATACCTGGGATCAAAAAAGAAAGACCGGAATACCGTTTCGGTAACCACATAATTAACATCATGCCCGATATAATCCATTAATTCAAACGGCCCCATACGGAAGCCTCCGGCAGCGATCATCGCCTGGTCTATTTCTGCAGGGGTCGCAATGCCTTCCTCATAGATACGGATCGCTTCCCCGTAAAAAGGGCGCGCCAGGCGGTTGACGATAAAGCCCGGCGTATCTTTTGCAACAACCGGCGTCTTACCCCATTGCACCATCAGCGCACGAGCCTTTTCTATCAGTGCGGGATCCGTCTGGACAGCCGGTATTACTTCCACCAGCGCCATCAGAGGCGCGGGGTTGAAGAAATGCAGCCCCAGCACACGCTCCGGCCATGCACATGCCGCAGCAATAGAAGTAACGGAAAGAGATGAAGTATTCGTGGCGAGCAGGCAGTCTTCATCCACCAGCTTTTCCATATCTGCAAATACTTTCTTCTTAATGTCCGGATTCTCTACGATCGCTTCAATAATCAGCCGGCAGGGAGCCAGCAATGGCATGTCGGTGGTAAACGTCATACGGTTCAGCACATCGGCGGCAGATCCGATCCTGCCTTTATCCTGCAGCTTCTGCAAGATCGTAGCTAACGACTGCCGGGCTTTATCCAGCGCAGTGGTGCTGGTATCGCAGATGACGACCGTATGCCCGGCTGTAGCTGCTACCTGTGCGATACCGGAACCCATAGCTCCGGAACCGATAATACCGACTGTAATCTTTGTATCCATGTT
>JBEBVQ010000086.1:0-8544 GCA_040392625.1 Taibaiella soli
TCCCGACCTCGCGATCGCAAGCGCAGGTACCAACATCATACCGGCGAGGATAGTAGTAATCGTCTTTTGCATAATCGTCATTTTATTATATAGTTATTAATACTCCCTGACTGGATCCCGCGGGCGCGGGACTTTTATTTTTTTTTGCCTTTATATCTTACATTTACAAGAGCGGGCAAAAATGTTAAACCAAAAGTATCCGATCAACTGACACAGAAATGGGTGGAATTAACCTATAATTGTTTTCTTAATAACAAATGAATTGCATAGCTAAACTTTTACATTCGATCCGAATCCTTATCATCGGTTGCTGTGCCACGTATTATGTACAGGCACAAAAGCCTGTTCTCATCAATGACCACCAGCCGAATTTCAAAGTGAAGATGAATTTTGGGGATTCGGGAGCCATCAGGCAATTGATACATGAAACCGAAACCTGGCAACATACCTGGCCCGACAGCGCCATCAAAGTATATCTTACAATAACGGACAGGAGTAAAGAGGCGGACTATGTGGGCGGCCTCCGGGATGCCCTGCAGCATCTTGGCGCTTTGTTTGCATCGAAAGGCATGTATGAAACATCCCTGCGCTTCTTTTCCGAAATGCATGAGTATTGTATATCCTCTTTGTCGATGTGGTCATGCCTTCCGGTAATCTACAATGCAATCGCCACATTACATCATACGCAGGGCAATTACAGGCTGGCAGCGAATTTTTACTACCAGTCTGTGATCATTAATGAAGAACTCGGGCTGCCGCCGCCGGTAGGCGGATACAATAACCTTGCAGCCGTACTGATGACGCTCGGGCAATATGAAGAGGCCCTGCATTATCTGGATATTGCGGAATTTTATGCGCTAAAACTTCAACGATATACACTGCTGGGCAGCATCAACAATAACAAAGGACAGATTTGGCTGACACGGCACAACTGGGATACAAGTGCAATGTACTTCAGGCGTGCGCTGGCCATCGGGAAGAAGCACAACCTGTCTCAGACAACCTATGCTGCTATTACCAACATGGGCACATGGCATCTCTGGCAAAACCAATACGAAAAAGCATTAGAATGGTATTTCACTACCACGGAAGATGAAGAGTATATTGATCCGTTATACATTTCAAACCGGGATCAGAACATCGGCGCCTGCTACCTGGAGCTGAAAAACTACCGGCTGGCAGAGCGGTATTTCCTGCGTGCATTAGCCGTTGCACAAAACCTTAACCTCCGGAAAAGGGAAATGGAATTGCACAAGCAGCTCGGAGCCACTTATGAAGCCAGACATGAGTACGCATTATCTCTTTCTCATCATAAGCTATCCATGCGATTCAGGGACAGCATTGCCAACCTTCAGGTCATTGACAATGCCCAGCGATTGAACATCAAATTCCGTACAGCAGAGAAGGACAAAAAAATAGCGTTGAATGAAGAAATGATCAGCATGCAGGAAGTGAATCTGAAGAAAAAGAATCTGTGGATCGGCGGTATCACCGGCGGTATACTCCTGCTTGGAGGCGCTTTGCTGTTTATTGTCCGTAGCAATAATCAAAGACAAAAACTGCACGATAAGCAACTGCATATCCTGATGCAGCAGCAACAGATAGAACGGCTCAATGCGCTTATGCAAGGTGAAGAACAAGAGCGCACCCGGATCGCGCGCGACCTCCACGATGGCATAGGAGGTATGCTGGCCGCCGTTAAAATGAATTTTACCACCTTACAGCACGAATACGAACAATACGCGCAGACTTATCATTTTATTAAACCGGAAGACCTTTATAAAATCCGGGAAATGCTCGATCAGACCGGCGATGAAGTGCGGAAAACGGCACACAACCTTATGCCCGATATCCTCAGGCAACACGGCTTCTATGAAGCGCTGAAGGTATATTGCGACCATATCAACACAGGCAATCAGTTATATGTGAACCTGCAGGTCAGTGGAAATATTGAAGAGGTTTTGCCATCGTTCCAGCTTGCTTTATACCGGATCATACAGGAACTGGTGCAGAATATACTCAAACATTCGGATGCCAGCAACGCGCTCCTGCAGGTCAGCCATACAAACGAATGCATTACTATTATTGTCAAAGATAACGGCAGAGGATTTAACACCGGTGATACCCCCGCCGGTCTTGGCCTGAAGAATATCCGATCCCGTACACAGGCGCTGCACGGCAGCTTCACCCTGTCTGCAGCCGTAGGCTCAGGGACCCGTGTGGACATTGTTTTTGATTTAAAAGAGATCGACAAATTACCATTATATGAAAATACAGATAGCTATAGCGGATGACCACCTGATGGTGATCAATGGGATACAAAAGATGTTGTCTGTTTTTCCGGATATCGTAATCACAGACACCTATGTCAATGGAGATGAATTACTGCAGGGAATGGAAATACGGCAGCCCGATGTGTTGTTGCTCGACATCCAGATGCCGGGCAAAACCGGGGACAAACTTGCACCTGCATTACTGAAAAAACACCCGGAATTACGCATTCTCGTTCTGACTAATTTCGACAGTGTCTTTTATGTTAAAAAGATGATGGGGAACGGGGCGCTGGGCTATTTACTGAAAAGCACCGATCCCAAAACATTCACCGAAGCTATCAGAACCGTTTATCAATACAAGGAATATATAGAACCGGCCCTCAGGCAACAACTGGGAGAGAAAAATACGAGAACCAACCGCCATACTGTGAATATGCCACCGCTCTCAACACGGGAAAAAGAAGTGCTCCAGCTTATTGCGGATGGCCATACCACGCAGGAAATCGCCAATACACTCTTTATCGGATTTACCACAGTGGAGAATTACCGGTTTAATCTCCTGTCGAAATTCGGCGTGAAAAATACGGCCATACTGGTAAAAAAAGCGGTGCAATTCGGGCTGGTATCGTAAGCAGTAGCAAGTAGCAAGTAGTAGTAAGTCTTTAGTAATAAGTATCAAGCTGTTTTGGCTTATAATCACGCCTTGATACTTATTACTAAAGACTTGTTACTGATTACCAGCTAACTGATACGCTAACCGTGTAATTTCCTACCTTTGCACCTCATTTTTGCACTACATGGATCGTAACTCAGTCATTGGTTTTTCTCTTCTGGTAGCCCTGCTCATGGGGTATATTATATATAACAACTACTCCCAGAGCCAATTCCTGGAACAGAAACGCCAGCAGGAAATAGCGGATTCCATTGCATTTGCCCGTACCGGCAGGCCTGCAACTACAGCAGACAGCCTGAAAGCGCTGGCATCTGAAACAGCCCCTGCCGAGGCAGTACAGGACTCTGTCCGGGATAGCCTGCCTGCTGCTTTCCACGGTACTGCGGAAAATATAGTGCTGGAGAACAACAAACTGAAATTGGAGTTCTCTTCAAAAGGCGGATACCCTGTCGGGGCTGAAATAAAAGATTATAAAACCTCAGACCAGCAGCCTTTGTACCTGTTCAACGGGCCGGACAATATGCTGAGCCTCGGTCTCCCGGTAAATAACGGTGCAGTCACCACATCGGATCTTTACTTTACACCCAGGCACACTACCACCCCCGAAGGCAGCCAGGTACTTGAATTTTTTGCCGACCTCGGCAGCGGGCAGGAAGTACGCATCCTGTACACCCTGCCTGAGGACGAGTATATGATGCGCTGCGATATCCACCTGTCCGGTATGCCGGGACGGAATTTCCCGCTCACTTGGCAGACACAGGCATTACACACAGAACAGGACATTAATACCGAACGAACGAACAGTCAAATCTATTATCGTTTTATCAATAAAGATCATGACTACTTCACCATCAGCGAAGAAAACAAAGAAACCCTGAACGACCGTACCCACTGGGTGGGTTTCCGCCTGCATTATTTCACCACGGCACTGATCCATGACGATGGATTCACCAAAGTGGATATTGCTGCCACAACTCAAACCGGCAGTGATGAGATCGTCGCCAAAAACCGCACTGTTTTTGACCTGCCGGTAAAAGACGGAAGCAATCAGGATTTTACTTTCGACTGGTATATCGGCCCCAACCATTATAAGACCCTCAAATCTTACCAAATAGGGCTGGATGATATGGTGCCGCTGGGCTATGGTATCTTTGCCTTTGTAAAGTATATCAACAAATGGCTGATCATACCGGTATTCGACCTGCTCAGCGGTTTTATCAGTAACTACGGTGTGATCATCATGCTGCTGACCATTTTTATACGGTTGCTGCTTTCATTTTTCACTTACAAAAGCTATTTATCATCCGCTAAAATGAGGGTGCTGAAACCGGAGATTGACGAGCTGCGTGCCAAATACGGCGATGATCAGCAACGTTTTGGCATGGAGCAGATGAAGCTGTACCGGTCTGCCGGCGTTAACCCGCTGGGCGGATGCCTTCCGATGCTGCTACAGTTACCCATCCTGTTTGCCATGTTCTATTTTTTCCCGGCCAGCATTGAGCTGCGGCAGGAATCCTTTCTCTGGGCACATGATCTTTCTACTTACGACAGCATTGCACGTATCCCCAATATCCCGTTTTTCGGGAGCCATATCAGTCTGTTTACCCTGTTGATGACGGCCTCCAGCATGTTCCTGGCATTATACAATCGGAATATGACACCACAGGATCCAAATAACCCGGTGATGAAATACCTCCCGTTCGTTTTCCCGATTATCCTGATGGGTGTCTTCAACAAAATGGCTGCGGCACTTACATTCTACTATTTCTTCAGCAACATGCTCAGCATTCTCCAGCAGTTCATCATCCAGAAGTTCATCATCGATGAAAAGAAGATACACGCACAGATCCAGGAGAATAAAAACAAACCCGCCACACCTTCCAAATGGCAGCAGCGTATGGAAGAAATGCAGAAAGCGCAGATGGAACGGAACAAGCAGAAGACAATAAAGAAATAGTGCCCGTTGGTACCCGGACGATAATCACCGCCGGAATATCCGGCCCTGACAGGCATTAAAAAAAGGCTGCCGCGATTCTCGCGGCAGCCTTTTTACTTATCTCATCAATTATTAAACCTAAGGCAGCAATTGTACTTTCAGCGATGATACACCCGCCGCCGTCTGTATCTGTATCATATACATGCCGGCCGGCAGCTCTGATACCGGCACATGGCATACGGCCTGACCGGGATTAAGCTGATAAACGGTCGCACCCATAGTATTGATCAACGCGAGCTGCTCTATAGCGCCGAGCGCACCGGCATCCACGGTAAAGTGACCTTTAGCCGGGTTGGGATACAATCTAATACCCGGATTTGCGGCCATATCGGCTACGCCGGTCGGCAGCTCTACTTCATAGCAATCTGAAGTAGCTACGCATCCGTTCAAACTGATCTTCACGGCATATTCACCGGATTCAGTCGGTACGTAGTTGCGATTGGTGGCTCCCGGTATCGGCTGGTTGGTGGCACAATCAATCCACTCGTAGGTTCCGTCAGCGGAGTTGGCAGACAACTCATCGCTAAAGACCGTTACGCCGGTATCAATCCCATCCTGAGACAGTGAAGTTACGATCACACTGTCGCAGCCATCCGCCGTAACAAAGGTATCTACATAAACACCCTCATCTGTAACAACTCTGCCACCGGGCAATGTATAGCTGCCGCCCGCACAGATGGCAGTGGATACATACGCTGTATCTATTGTTTTTAAGCTCAGGGAAACAACAATCACACTGTCGCAGTTTGCAACTGTACGGAAAGAACACCTGAAAAATCCATCATTACGTACAATTCGGCCATCAGGAAGCGTATAATCTGTACCGGCACAAATAGTATCGTAAATAACGGTTTCATATACCGGCATTTCTGCCAGAATCGTTACTGTGGTATCATCACAACCGGTCTTGCCTTTCACAATGCTGGTATAAGTTCCTGCAGATTTCACCACTCTGCCGTCGGGGAGCGTATAGCCGGCGCCTGCACAGAATTGGCGATTTTCCGTAGTCTTTGTAGGTGTACAGCCGATCAGCTTGATGATCCAGTAATCAAAATCACCTCTGTTACCATCGGTTTTCTCAAATTTTCTATCAGAGTTGGAACTGCCTGCAACTATATACCCTGCATCGGGTGTGGGATACAGGATGCCGCCCAGTTCATTCCGGTCGCCTCCCATTGTTTTGTCCCATTCCACTGCTCCTTTTTCATCTATTTTTACAGACCAGTAATCATGCATATTAGCCGCCCTTTTGTCTTCCGTCTTATGCCCTGAGCGATCTCCATCGGAAGTACCGCCCAACAGGAAACTACGTTCAACAGCCGCAATCGATACCAGATAGTCCGACCCTTCAGAACCGATTACGCGATCCCATTCATAGTCGCCTTCGTTATTCAGCTTCACCATCCAGTAATCCGTCCCTTTGACGGGCTTGTCTTTTTTATTACCTGAAGGCTCCGAGTCTGAATTACCGGCTATGGCAAACCCGTCTTTTTCAATGGCAACCATTGCAGTAAGCTGGTCGTTACCATCCCCGCCATACACCTTATCCCACATCAGATCTCCGCGCTCATTGATTTTTACGATCCAGAAATCATAACTTTTAAAACCTTCTTCCGATTTATCATTGCCCTTGCCGGGAAGCGCATACCCGCCGAGAATATAGCCTTCGTCCACAACAAGCATATCCGTCAGCATCGCATAGGCTACACCGCCGATGGTTCTGTCCCATTCAATATCACCCTTACTGTTCAGCTTCACTACCCAATAATCGGAACCATCACCGGTACGCGGATCTACTCCTTTCGTGTCTTCAGATTTATCTCCGGATTTTGGTGAAGCAGAGGTACCCCCCACAATATATCCGCCGTCCCGCGTTTCCAATACAATGGCGAGCTGATCATCCTTGTCACCACCGATGGTTCGCTGCCATTCAATATCCCCCCTTTCGTTCAGCTTCAATACCCAGTAATCGGAGCCGCCTTTGGAGTCCTGCTCCTTTTCTACGCCCTTTCCACTGTTCGACAAGGAAGTACCACCCACAATATATCCGCCTTTTACCGGGCGGACAGAACCCAGCTCATCTTTATCCTCACCACCGTAAGTCCGTTCCCATTCCACACGCCCGCGGTCATCCAGCTTCACTACCCAATAATCCTCTTTACCCCGGCTTTCATCTCCTTTTTCACCCGACTTGCCGGAAGTCGAAGTGCCACCGGCGATATATCCTTTGTCCTCTGTGAGTGCAAAAGAATTCAATACATCTTTTTCTTTACCGCCAATCGTCACATCCCAGTTGATTGTTGGCACCTGTGCCTGGCCGGTTAATGGTAACGAATACAAAACGCCAACCGTTAAGACCCAGGTCTTGCATTTGGCAAATAACCGTTTTTTCATAATGGTTCAATTTTTACTTAACGCCTACTCTTTACAGGATTTTCGGCCTACTCCCTTTTGTTTATAAAATTTTACCGGATTAATGTGATATCTCCTTTTTGAAATTGTGCTTTTCTATTAGTACCGCCGGCGAAAGACACTTCATACATATATACGCCTGCACCGGCCGCCATTCCTCGAACACTACCGTCCCAGCCTCCCCGCGGATCCGTAGTGGTATAGACCATCTTTCCCCATCTGTCATAAACCCGCATCTGGTAATCACTTACAGGGCAGCCGGACTGGAATACCACCCGGAACAGATCATTCCTGCCATCGCCGTTTGGTGTAAATGCATCAGGTATCATTGAGGCGCACACACACATCTCTTCTGTGATACGCACTGTATCCGACCCGGTGCATTGCCCATCCGCAACAACAACCCAGTAAACACCGGAGTCCCGTACAGTGATCGATGGCGACCGCTCTCCGGTACTCCAACGTACCTCCGCATCACTCCCCTCTATTGTTGCATGCAACTCCTGTACCCACATATCTTCACGACAAACCGAAATATCCGGGCCGAGCTGCTGAGTAACTTCTGTCATTCTTATTATTACAGTATCTGCCGCGATACAACGACCATCCGTTACCTGTACATGATAAGTGCCTGAACGTGTAACGTTAAAATTCTTGCGGCTGCTCCCATCCTGCCAGCGATACCGGGCGCCCGCATACGTGCCGGCCTCCAGCACCAGTGACTGATTTTTGCAGATCACGGTGTCATTACCCAGGTCGATCTCCAGTTCCTGTGTTTCCGTGACGATAAAAGTATCTACACGTATCTCACAGAGATCTTGCACACGAACCCAGTACGTGCCGGGAGCAGATACAAAACGCTGTGCGCTGTCAGAGCCGTTATCCCATAAATACTCATGATAGCCACTTGTCCCGCTTAAAACTGTTCCGGGCTGCCGGCAGGAAAAACGCTCTGTATGTACAGATGTGCGGACATGATAGCTTCCCGTATCTTCAAAGACAAAAAAGGTATCCACATGCAGATCGCAATGAAAGCGTCCCTGCACCCAATAAGTACCCGGCGTGTTCACAGACCGGCGGCTTCCGGAAACGCCATCGTTCCAGACATAAGATGCAAAGCCGGAGGATGCGATGAGCTGTATCTCCGGCTGATTGCAGGAAAGCGTATCATTATGAACAGCTACCGACAC
>JBEBVQ010000087.1:0-8488 GCA_040392625.1 Taibaiella soli
CACATTTCCCACATTTCATTTCTTCCGCCAATTTCCTACCTTGCTCTGTCCGCAAGTGTCTTTCCAGGGTGCTTGCAGGATTTTAAATGCGGGTAATGGTGCGATTGATCCTGCTTCTACTGTTATGTATTATTAGCACTGTGCCCTTGGTGTGTGCCGGGCCTTTTGTTTATAACCTCGATGTAGCACATGGACTCCCGTCTAATCATATCTACGGATTATTAGTGGATCGTAACGGGTATTTATGGATAACAACTCCTGAAGGAGTGGTACGCTATAACGGTTACGGGCTGAAGGTATTCAATACATCAGACGGGCTGCCTACTTCGGATATCTGGGAAATATTTGAGGATAGCAAAGGGCGCCTGTGGCTGATGAACTTTTCCCAGTCGCTCGGCTATATTGCAAATGACCGGTACACGCCGGCAGTGATACGGGATCCTTCTGCCAGGATCCTGCCACGGCCACACACAATCAGTAATTACAACGAAGGGGTTTTTATCGTGAGCGCCTCCGGGCAAAATGTATATGGATATGAACTTCTTGTGGAGCACAATGATACCTTCCATATATATAACCCTGATTTCAACGGCATGCTTATCGGAAGATCCATGCATAAAGGTAACCTGGCGTTAAAAATATTGGCAGAGGAAAGTGACAGTATAAGGAGTATGAAATTTATGGAGGTGGAATTTCTCCCCGGAGCAGTACGGATCATTACACACAAGCTGCCTCTCCGGTACAACCTGCACTTTTTATTCAATGAAAATATTTTATTGTTTTCTTATTATGAAGGGAAAATGCTGCTGGCTTATGATACGAAGAAAAGATCGTTTAAAAAGATCCTTTTAGACCGGCCTGCCAGTAATGTGAAATTCATTCCCGGATCTCGATCCGTATTATACCTTTTGGCCGATGGTGTGTTTTACAAATTTGATGATACATTGGGGTTGCGTGATAAATGGGATGCAGAGAGCAGATCTTTCCCGCCGGTTTCATTATCATGGATTATAGAAGACCCTCTTTGGGGGACGTGCATGGGTGTAACAGGACGGGGTGTTTATATCCCTGTCGGGGAAGATCGGGGCTGGCAGCCGGTAAAGATAGATGTGGCCGAACATCACAGTATCGGAGCGGATATGGAAGGGAACCATTACTGGTGGAATACGGCGAGAAAGCAATTGGTGACATTGAATATTACAACAGGCAGTATTTCCAGGAGAAGGGTCACGGAGTTCAATAATACGGTAATAAAATTACTGCCGTATGATAAAGACTATTCGTTATTGGTCGTTTCAATGGAAGGTGTTTTCCGGTTGGATCATCGAAACGGCTCTATAGAAAGATTCCCGGTTATGGAAAGTACGGGCGCCGGAGGCCGGGAGGTCCGTGTGGCACGGGATGAGATATTTCGTTGTGATGATATATTGCTGAAAGATACGACAGAGCTGTATCTTATTTCGCGTCAATACGGATTGATCCGGATTGATCTTAATACCAGAAAGGTGGATCTGCTGATGCAGCGGGAGGATTTCATCGGTGACGGCTCTGACTATAAGCAATTGGTGTACGACCCGGTTACCGGCAGGTTATGGGCTTATGGCAGTAAAGAGGCGATCTGTTATGAAACGAATGATGCAGGTAACTTAAAGTACGCTTTGACAAAGATCCGGAATCCCTGGCTGAGCGGTATTGAGCAGGTGGTGTTTGATGCCCGTTATGGAAATATCTTTATAAGAAGGGCGGGTGATCTCTATATGCTGAACCGGCGTACGGGTATCGTTACGGTAGTGAATAAGCTGGCGAATATGGATAAAGGCATGGTATATCTGAAGGATAGCCTTTTGATCGCAGCTGGTCGTTTTGGGGCGGCTTGTTTTCTTATCAGAGGCGCCGGACAGCTTTCACACCCGGTTGTTTTCGAACAATTCAAAGACCAGTATTATAGTGCCGTAACCGATATCCGGATGACGGGCAACTCGCTTTATCTGATTACCAATAATGGGGTTCTGAAATCTGCCATACCAGGATCTGCTGTATTTGATACTGCAGCGGAACCGCTGACCAATGCCCGGTTGGTTGCGTATAGTAGCCAGGGCGTACATAATATTGTTTCAGGAGACACCCTGCATCTTGTGCCGAATGCACTAAGCCTCGGCTTTGATCTGATAAATCCCGTTGCTAACGGGACACCACGGTTTAATTATCATCTTGCAGAAACCGGGGAGAAATGGCAGAAATCCGGGGCCAACGAATTAATGTTATCCTCGCTGGAGCCGGATAAGTTTTACACACTTCATGTGCAGGTGAGGGATAATGCCCTGATCCATAATGCGCGGGTATATCTTTATGTTGTACCACACTGGTACCAGACTGTATGGATGCAGCGCCTGATCGTCATATCCGGTATCCTGGTCTTTCTTTTGCTTGCTGTGCTGATCGCCTGGCTTACCAGGCTCTATATGAAAAAGGAGAATTTCAAGAAAAATCTCCGGATGGAAATTGAGTTGAAGTCTATATATGCGCAGATAAATCCTCACTTTATTTACAATACACTGAACGCAATTTTGCTGATGATCAGGCGGGGTAATAACAATGATGCCTTTTATAACGTTTCTAAATTTTCCAAGCTGCTCAGGGCGTATATCAAATCCTCCCGTAACCGCTATATTACTGTTGGTGAAGAAATGGAGAATCTGAAAAATTATATCGAGCTGCAGCAAGCCCGGTTCGGGGGGAAGTTTGGCTACAATATTCTCGTTGAGGATACAGAAGGTGGATTAACAGAGCGGCGCATCCCGTCTTTGCTATTGCAGCCTATTGTTGAAAATGCAGTTAATCACGGTCTATTTCATAAGGAAGGTACCGGCAATCTCGAAGTGATTTTTAAGCATGCCGGAGAAAATAGCGAAATAATATGTATTATTGAGGATGATGGTGTGGGGCGTGAAGAGTCGGGCAAGATCAGCAGGAATAGCACCATCAAAGCTGAATCTTATGGAACGATCCTGATAGAAGACCTGATCTCGATCCTGAACCGCTATGAACAGGCAGATATCAGGATTGAGTATATCGATAAGCAATCCCCTTTAACAGGTACCATCGTAAAGTTGTATATAAAATGAGCACAGAAGGGAAACTGACGTGTTTTATTGTAGATGATGAACCCAGCGCTGTTGAGCTGATCGCAGCCTATATCGGTGATCTGTACGCCAATATTGATATTGCAGGTAAGTACCACTCCTGGAAGGACGCCCTGAACGCATTGCGCACCAGGCCGCCCGATCTGCTTTTCCTGGATATTTCATTGCCGGGAAAAAGCGGGATTGATATGCTGCGGCTGCTTTCCGATATACATTTCGAGGTGATCTTTATTACGGCACATGCTGAATTTGCTCTGGATGCCTTCCGTTTTTTTGCTACCGGATACCTGCTGAAGCCTGTAGATGAAAAGGATTTTGTTACCGTTGTGGATAAGGCTATTGACCGGATTGCCAGAACCAGGGCTGCCGGGCCGGCCATTCCGGCAACTTCCCCGCTCAAGCTGGGCATACCCAACAGCAAAGGTATTGATTACGTGAACCTCGCTGATATCCTGTACTTCGAATCAAATAATAAATACACCCGGGTCATCACGTCCGCAGCCCTGCTGGTCAGTCCGTACCATATAGGCGCCTTCAGAAAGCTGGTCACCAGCGAGCTGTTCTTCTCCGTGCACCAATCGTACATTATCAATATGATGCATGTTGTGCGTTATGATTCAAACGGCTATATCGTTATGCCCGATAAAAAGGAAATTCCGGTTGCCCGATCGGTAAAAAAAGAATTCCTGCAGCATTTCATTACGGCCACAAAATTGAAATAACCTACCCTGTATTTTACCGGTTTTCTCATCAGGATTACCAATTAAGCATAAGATCCTGCTATAGTTCTCATGGCGTTATAAGACAGCTTGTTTAGCGGTTAAGTTTGTGTTCTTCGTACAAATTCAACCCTGTTAACTGACTTGTCTATGAAGCATTATTACCTTGCCCTTTCATTTTTCTTTCTCTATCAGTTTCATGTAAATGCCCAGATCCTTGGCCCCGGAACGGCAATTGTGGGTCAGCCTGCGACCTGGACTTCCGGAATATCAGGGACGACATCCTATACCTGGAATATCGGTGATATAAGTAACCAGCCGCTCCCGCCGCAATTGATTGCAAGGGAAGTTGTTATTGATCCTATTGAATGCGCTGATTATCCCAGCGTCTGGTTCGATCCTTCCGATGGACACTATTATGCATTTTTTCTTTCAGGGGGTATTACTGCGGCAGCCTATGCAGGGCAGCAGAATTTATGGCGTGTGGATCTGGGGACAGATCCTTCATCGGGGACGCCGCCCAATAACGGCAATCCTACCAACCTCGGGAATTTTGGCCTCGGCCGCGGAGCCGACTGTTCACATGCGATAGCCTATGACAGCGTCCGCGGGGAATGGTCTTGCTTTCTGCTGAAAACAGGTTATAACGGCAGCGGCTCTACGAGTAATACGGCCAGGATTATGCGTGTTGACTTCGGGAATACCCTGAGCAATAATCCGACCACGGCAACACAGGTCAATACGCCGCCTGTTGGTGCGCCGATATTCGAGTTTCAGGCGGCGGATTCCAAGATCATGTGCGATCGGGGGAATTATATTCTCTTTGTCGGCAACCGCTGGCGGCAGCCTGCCCGTGTTAACTTCGGCACGGATCTCCGCAATGTCAATCCTGTTTGTGATATGCTCCCTACGGTACCGACTCATGGCGTAGGGGTAGGCGCAACCACGTATATACGCTCTTCCGCAATAGATATCGTCTGCCAGGATGGGAACTGGTATTTGTTCAGCACTACTACTGATGCCTCGGGAAATGCAGGGGCAAAGCTGTGGCGCCATGATTTTGGGAACAGCCTGGCGAATGCGCCTTCAAGGCTGACGGGACTTGCAGTTTCCGCTATGGGTTCCCATCATTGGGCGCTGCGCATTATCCCCGGTATGTGTGGTAAAGAGTTTTATGGCTATGCCCAGCACTCACAGGGTTATATAGAGCGGCTTGATTTCAACGGCGATCTTGAATCAGCTCCTGTGGTTATGGGCAATGTGGCTGCGAGGTCCGTCAACGGATGGCCCGGCATTGGCCCCAGGGCGCCCTGGGACCCGAGCGGTTTTGCCACTTTTGTCTATAAGGACAGTCTGTACGCGCTTACCAGCGGGCATTCCTGGAATAAGCTCTATATCACCAACCTGATGTACAACTTCGGTTCTGCGCCGGAACAAAAATATCCGCCCGACAATTCGTTCACGCATACGTTTACAGGCCCTCCGGGTAATTATGATATCACCCTTACGGTGAACATGCAGGGTTTCGGCGCCGCGCAATTCTGCAGGACGATCACGGTGGTCGGTGCGCCGCCGTCACCCAAATACACTTATGCACCCGCGGATGTCTGCAAAGTAGATACTATTGTTTACGAAGTGGACTCTGTCAGCGGCACTACTTCCTGGGAGTGGACTTATACCGGCAGCGGTGTCCAGTATGCCGCTGTTACCACAGTGCCGAGGAATGAACTGATCTTTACCCCGCTGGCCACGGATGGAACACTGCGTGTGAGGGCCACGAACAGCTACGGTACGGGTGCATATAGCGATACTGCGATCCGGGTGCGTGCCAGGCCCTCATTATCTGTGTCGCCTTCAGCTGCGCAGGATATTTGCGAAGGTGATACGCTCCGGTTGACGGCGTACGCCGATATCCCTGTAAGCTATCAATGGCAGCGTAATGGTGTGAGTAACGGGGTGGTCAGCCAGCAGCTTCTCGTTTGGCAAACCGGAGATTATTCGGTTACCGTCACTACGCCCGACGGATATTGCCCGGTATCTTCCCCGCCGTTGACAGTGACGGTATATCCGCAGCCGGTGGCTGATCTCGGTAATGATACCAATCTCTGCGTCAGTGCGCTTCCCATTATATTGATCTCGGGGAATACGCCGCCCCCCGGTACACATTACCTGTGGAGTAGCGGGCTGTCCACATTGACCATGGATGCCACCCGGGGTGGATGGCACTGGCTTGAACTCTCGTTAGGCGACTGTGTACACCGTGATTCGATACTGGTGACAGCCATTAATGATCCTGAAGTTTATATAGGAGCAGACACGATTATCTGTGAACAGTTCCCGTTACGGATCGGGCAGGAAGTGCCGGGCGCTACGTATGCATGGAGCAATGAGGCAACGACTGCATACACGGATGTGAACAGCACCGGCCGGTATATACTTGCGGTGGATCTTGAAGGTTGTGTTGTGCATGATACCATCGAAATCACAGCAATGCCGGCGCCGGATATTGACCTCGGTGCAGACCGGGATATCTGTCCGGAACAAACCATCGTACTGGATGCTTCTTACGGATCGCGCAGCTTGTACTCGTGGAATACAGGCGAATCTACGCCCTCAATATCGGTAACAAGCGCAGGCATCTATTGGGTAGAGGTGATATCAGAGCACAGGTGTGTAGGTCGTGATACATTAGATCTGAGCTATTACCCCAAGCCGGTAGTATCGCTGGGCCCGGATACGGCTGTATGTGAAGAAACGCCGCTGCTGCTGAATCCTTTCCGTATCAACACGGATTCGTTATTGTGGTCGGATGGCTCTGTAGGGAATGTGCTTTCGATAAAGTATGGCGGAACTTATCTGGTTACGGCTATCAATAAATGTGGTACAGGTACGGATACGATCCGGGTAAAGGATATTTTCTGCGACATCTGGATGCCCAATGCCTTTACGCCGAATAGCGATGGGGTCAATGATGTATTCCGGGCGTTGGGGAATCTTGGCAGTGTGAGCGGCTTTGGCCTGGGGATCTATAACCGGTGGGGGGAGCGTGTGTATTTCAGCGAGGACCGGTACCGGGGATGGGATGGTTTTTACAAAGGGACACCAGCGCCCCTGGGCACTTATGTGTATTCCCTGGAGTTTGAGCGGGACGGCCGGAAGTATGAGCAGAAGGGAAGCTTCCATCTGCTCAGATAGCTAAGGATCTGTTGATCTCAGGATAAGTTTATTGTTTACTAAAAATAAAAATTTATGAAGAAAATTACTATTGTTTTCAGTCTGCTAACCGGTCTGGCCACCTTGCCTGCGGGGGCGCAGATATCCGGTCCGGCAACCATTGCCGCAGGAAGCTCCGGCACATGGAACCTCCAGAATGCACCGATAGTAAATTCATACACATGGTCGCCTGACGGCACTTCCCATTCTGCAGCGGTTACAACAACTACAGTTACCGGGGGCAAGTTGGGCGCCAATGCAGCCATGACGGCTGCGGATTATCCTTCTATCTGGAATGATAACGGTCATTGGTATGCATTTACAATAAGCCGGGGTGTCACGCCCAACACAACTGCTGCGTTGTACCGGCTGGACCTCGGTTCGGATCCGACGCCTTCAAATACATCTGCTTCAAATGCCGTGACAACCTTTGACCTCGCTGCATTGGGCTTACCTGCCAGCAGGACAAGTCATGGAGGCTCCGGTAATGGTGAACTGGTACATACGATGGTCTTTGATCCGGATACGAAGGAATGGCATTTGTTCTGGTTCCGGACAGGGTATAATACGGGGACTTCAGCAACACAGGTTAATGATCTGGTCAGGATAAGCAGGCTGGATTTCGGGACATCCCTCGCCAATACGCCTAACACGGCTACGGCAATAACAGTCCCGACGACTGCGGATTATAATTCGGGTACCGGCGCCGGAAAGACGAATGCCCAGGTGGCCCAGTCCAAATTTATCCGTACGGATGGCGGGGAATTTATTTTGTTTATCGGTACTCGCTGGCCGGATGGGATTATCCGGGTCAATTTTGGGAAAGACATTACCAATAAAACCCCGAAGTTTGATGTGCTGCCTACCACCGTGACTGCAGGAATCGGTATAGGTTCCACTGTAGCCCGCTCATCCGCGCTGGATGTAGTGCAGCAGGATGGAAAGTGGTTTCTGTTTTCCTCTACTACAGATGCTAACGGGACTGCCGGTAATGAACTGTGGCGTTTTGATTTAGGAGCAGACCCTGCGGGGGCGCCATCAGAGGTGACGGGGCTGGGGAACCTCCCCGGTTCCAATCACTGGGGCCTCCAGATCGTTCCTGCTGCATGTGGGAAAGAATATTCCGGTTTTATCAATGGCCGCGGAATAATCTACAGACTGAAATTTCCCGGTGGGGACCTGACTGCGGTTCCTACTGTTGAAACGGCAAGTACAGCGGGTAGTGGAGGAATGCCTGCCGCAGCAGACAACAGCGGTTTGTTTGCCTACACTTATAAAGACACTCTTTACGCTATTATGGGCGGAGCAAACAATCATGGCCTTTATTCCATGAGGTTACCCTATGGATACAATAATGAAATGCCGGTGCATAAAGCGCCGGGAGACAATACATTTACCCATACTTATAGTGCG
>JBEBVQ010000088.1:0-8417 GCA_040392625.1 Taibaiella soli
GTACTTGTTTGCATAACCATAACATGATAACAATTATCAGTAGTCACTGCAGGATTGGTTTGGTCGCCACTTAAAATAGTCTTGTGAACCTCCCAGTCCCTGTCTGCAAAGACGGGTGAACCGGTAGCCGGGAAGCCTCCATAAATTTTCACCTGTCTTGAGATAAAAAAAGCATTATCCCTGTTACCGGTATTGATCGCAGTTACGTTGGTCACTATCCTGTTGGGCTTATAAGTGCCTGCCGCCACGTAAACTTCATCGACAGTACCATTTGCGGTGACCCTATTCAGTATATCCTGCAGGTCACCGGAGGCATCTGCCCAGCTATTCCCGTTCTTTACCCCTGCGCCGCCTTCTTTTACATACCAGATCTTTGCCTGACCCGAAAGTGCCATAAATAGGGCCGCACTGATTAATTCTATCGTGTAACCGGGTGGTGCAAGCAACAATCATATAAAGGTTTAGCCCGGCGTTGAATCTTCGGAAAAAGGAAAGGCCGCATACAGGAGCGTTGTTTTGAATCGCACCCGGCTCAGGCCCTGCTTTTTAAGCTTGCTTTATTCATTTACCTTTGAAGCTTACCACAACATAACCTGAACGAAAACAGAAAGAATGCAAGCACAATGGAAAGCACTGATCGGGGCCGCCTATCAGGATCGATCATTACTACAACAGGAATCGTATAAGAACGCTGTTCACGCGGTACTGGAAGAAGTTGACAAAGGCCGCCTCCGTGTGGCAATACCCACCGAAAACGGCTGGGAAGTACAACAATGGGTGAAGCAGGCCATCCTGCTCTATTTTGCCGTACAGCCGATGCAAACCTGGACGGTTGAGCCGTTTGAGTTTTATGACAAAATGCTGCTGAAAAAAGGATACGCCGAAATGGGCGTCCGTGCCGTGCCGCATGCCGTAGCCCGTTATGGCGCGCACATCGGTCGCAATGTAGTGCTGATGCCGTCTTACGTGAATATCGGCGCTTATGTCGATGAGGGCACTATGGTAGATACCTGGGCTACTGTCGGTTCGTGCGCCCAGATCGGCAAGGGCGTACACCTGAGTGGTGGGGTAGGTATCGGCGGTGTATTGGAACCTTTGCAGGCCGGCCCGGTGATCATCGAAGACGGCTGCTTTATCGGCTCCCGCTGCATCGTAGTGGAAGGCGTGGTCGTGGAAAAAGAAGCAGTGCTGGGCGCTAATGTCGTGCTGACACAATCCACCAAGATCATCGATGTGAGCGGCGCCGAACCGGTCACTTACCGTGGACGTGTACCGGCCCGCTCTGTGGTGATCCCCGGCAGCTATACCAAAAAGTTCCCGGCAGGTAATTACCAGGTAAGCTGCGCACTCATCATCGGGCAGCGCAAACCCTCAACGGATTTGAAAACCAGCCTCAACGATGCACTGCGTGAGTTTAACATTGCAGTCTGATCATACATATTCCAACAGGATGCCTCAAAAAGTATCATTTACTGCCAGGCTGAGCGGAGCCAGGCCCTCTGTTCAATATGCAGCTCATGATGCTTTTGGGGCGCCTTTATTTCTTTGCAGATATTCTCTCAAAAAAGGATCTATCCAGCCGAATTTCTCCCCGGCAGGAAATTTGTATGCCATAGACCGGTTATCTTTATATTCATTTCAGGAATATGGGCAGCATATTTTTAAAAACAGACTGGAGCTTCCTCCAGCGGCAGGTAGCCGGTAACACGGTAGCGAATTATATATGGTTTGTCGTGCTGGTGGTCATTGCATTCCTGCTGACAAAGCCATTGGTTAACGGTATTTTCAGGATATGCGTTGCCCTGTTCAGGCGCTGGTTTCCTGATGCATCGGAACGGCCCGTCCTGAAGAAAATGACCGACAACCCGGTACAGCGCCTGCTGCAATGCATCCTACTGTACGCCGCGGTGCACCGGCTTGACCAGCCATTCAACATCGTGCTGATCAACCGGAAATCCTTTAATCTCCGGCTGATAGAAGTCATAGACCATATGTTTATCTTCTGCATTATTATTTTCGCAACGCAGCTCCTATCGAGAGGCATTGACTTTATATTTCATCAGCGATACCAAAGTGCAGCCGAAGAAAGCGATGCAGACCGGCTGCGTATATTACCCTTACTGCGCGATGTGATCAAAATGCTGGCATGGGCTACCTGCATATTTATGGTGCTGGGTATTGTCTTTCATGTAAACGTGCCTGCGCTGATCACAGGGCTGGGCATCGGCGGTATCGCTATTGCGCTGGCAGGTAAGGAAACGGTAGAAAATCTTTTTGCCTCCTTCACCATACTGGCAGACAAGCCCTTCCATTCCGGCGACAGCATCAAGCTCGGCGCCTTCGAAGGAGTGATCACCAAGATCGGGTTCCGCAGTACCCGGCTCCGCACTCCTGACGGCACAATACTGGTAATCCCGAATAAAAAACTGATCGATGAAAACCTGGAGAATCTGACCGTGCGTAAAACGCACCGGATCAGGACACCGGCGCTGATCAAATACGGCTTGCCCCAGGATGCTTTGGCGGAAATGATACAGCAGATCAGGGAGGCGCTTCACAAAAACGACCAGGTCATTAAACCCGTTGAAGTTACGATGGAGGCTTTCGGTGAAAACGCACTGCAGCTCATGATCTCTTACCACTTGCCTAACCCGATCCGGCGCGGCAGTCTGCAGGAAGTGCGGGAAGAAATTACATTGCAACTATTTGGCATCATCAACCAATATGCCATAGTCCCCGGCAGCCCCGGCGTGACAAGCATCCGCATCCTGAGCAACGAAAATGAACCGAAGAAAAAGGATGATTTTAATTAGCTGATATGCCAATTAGCTAATTATTCCTCGCGATTGACATTAGCTAATCAGCACATCGGCTAATTGGCTAATTAAAAGATCAAAGCATCAATATGGTCAGTACGTAATCCGCAAGCAGGATCAGGATGCAGCTTACCACCACAGAAGTGGTAGAAGAGCGGCCGATCTCCAATGCCCCGCCCCGTACATGATACCCGTAATACGCCGGTATGCTGGATATGATGAAGGCAAATGTGAATGCTTTGGTGATGGCAAAAAACAGGTTGTAGGGTAAAAAACCCTGTGTCAGCCCCTGTTCAAACTGCTCTTTGGTCAATATGTCTGAAAACATACCGGCCATATACCCACCCCAGATCGTAACTGCGATTGACAAAATAATCAGGCAGGGTACCATAATCAATGCAGCAATGATCTTGGGCAATACCAGATAGGTTTTCGTATTAATGCCCATAATTTCCAACGCATCGATCTGTTCGCTGACGCGCATATTGCCCAGCTCCGATGCTATTTTGGAACCAACGACGCCGGCAAGCACCACACAGATAACGGTAGGAGAAAGCTCAAGGATTGCCGAATCCCGGACAATCTGCGCCACCACCGGCTTAGGCACTAGCGGGCTGACAAGCTGATACGCAGTCTGTACGGTAAGTACCATACCGAGGAAAACAGAGATGATCAGCACGATCGGCAGCGACCGGATACCGATATCGTTGCACTGCTCCATAAACTCAATCCAGTAAACCTTCGCATTTTCCGGTTTCTTGATCATGCCTTTCAGCATCAGCGAATACCGCCCCAGATGGTCCAGGAATTTTTCCAACATAGGTACAAATGTAATCAGTAAATATGACATCTGAAACACAAAATAACTGATGAATGATGAACTATGTATTATGAATCAGGTAGTGAGTTCATCATTCATAGTTCATCATTCATAACTCATAATTAGTCGCCGTCCCGCATCTCCTCCATATGCCTTCTTTCTTCGCGGTAGATCTTTTTAGCCCTTGCCGTAGGCAAATAAATCTGGAAACCCAGATTCAGTTCCGGCTGAAAAGCAAATGTACTGTTGCCAAATCCGGTGATACCGCGGAGCTTCAACAACGTTTCCATCCCTACATTCCGGGTAATGAAGTACGCCATGCCGGGACCTGCACTAAACGACAGTCCGTTGGTACTGGTATTCCCGCTCGTGGCAAATACATTCACACCACTGATGCCCAGATCCACTTCTCCGAAAAACCGGGTGCGTTTTGATTCGAATGTGCCGGTTGTAAAATAATACCGGGCAAACGGCAAAATGCCATAATTCAGCGTGGTCACGCCTGCTGCGCCGGTAAGTCCCAAACTCAGCCCGGCGCCTATGGCAAAATTATCGCGAACAAAATACCCTATTTTGGGATTGATGGTAAGACCCACGGTACTCGTACCCGACTGGAATGTCGCCTGGAGATTGGCGATACTGCTCCCGACCATCAGGTTATCTTTCTCTGTTTGTGCGTTCACAGTAGTGTTTCCTGCCAGGCAGAGAAGCGCTATAATTGATGTTATCCTGTTCATATAACCATTTTTGATCCAGGTCATAGCAGTACAAGATCATTCCAACAAAAAACACGCCATATATAATACGGCGTGTTTTCATGCGACTATAGTCAAAAATCTCTGCGCAAATAATAGCTGCTCTACCGTTTCGGGAACGGCATACCCATCCCCGGCATCATCCCTTTCATTTTCCCCATTTGGCCCATCATCTGGCGCATTTGCTCAAACTGTTTCATAAAGCCATTTACTTCGGCAACATCTTTACCTGCACCTTTGGCAATGCGCTTGCGGCGGCTGCCGTCTATCGCATCGGGATTGCTGCGCTCATAAGGGGTCATGGAATTGATCATCGCCTCAATCCCCTTAAAGGCATCATCACTGATATCAATATCCTTGATCGCTTTACCGATACCGGGTATCATACCCAGGAGGTCTTTAATATTGCCCATCTTCTTGATCTGCTGCAACTGCTCTTTGAAGTCCTCAAAGTCGAATTTATTCTGGCGGATCTTCTTCTCCAGCTTTTTTGCCTGCGCTTCGTCAAACTGAGCCTGGGCACGTTCTACCAGCGTAGTGATATCCCCCATCCCGAGGATACGCTGGGCCATACGCTCCGGATAGAATACATCCAGCGTATCCAGCTTCTCACCCATGCTCACAAACTTCACCGGCTTATCTACGGTGTAGCGGATCGTGAGCGCCGCACCGCCGCGGGTATCACCGTCCAGTTTGGTAAGCACCACACCGGAGAAATCGAGTCGGTCGTTAAATGCTTTGGCGGTATTCACGGCATCCTGGCCGGTCATTGAATCGACTACGAACAATATTTCATGCGGCTGCACAGCGGCCTTGATATTCGCCACTTCCGTCATCATCGCCTCGTCCACCGCAAGGCGGCCGGCAGTATCTATGATCACCACATTATGGCCATTCTTCTTTGCCTCGGCTATTGCATTTTGCGCAATAGCCACAGCATCCTTGCTTTCCGGTTCGCTGTACACCGGCACTTTGATCTGCTCGCCCAGCACCTTCAACTGGTCCACCGCTGCGGGGCGATACACATCCGCCGCTACCAGCAAAGGATTACGGCCTTTTTTACTTTTCAGGTAATTGGCCAGCTTCCCGGAGAAAGTCGTCTTACCGCTCCCCTGCAGACCAGCGATCAAAATAACCGCAGGTTTGGCGCTGATATTCAGCTCGCTTTCCACCCCGCCCATCAGCCTGGCCAGCTCGTCTTTCACGATCTTGACCATCAACTGTCCGGGCGAAACCGCAGAGAGCACGTGTTCTCCCATTGCCTGTTCCTTTACCCGGTCGGTAAATTCCTTGGCAATTTTATAATTCACATCCGCATCCACGAGGGCGCGGCGTATATCTTTCACCGTTGCGGCAATATTGATCTCCGTAATCCGGCCCTGGCCTTTCAGTTGTTTAAATGCAGACTCGAGCCGTTCGCTTAAATTATCAAACATAATAATCCATCTTCTTTAGGGACTGCAAAAGTAGGAAATTGAAAGATTCAAATGAGCTGATGTGCTAATGAGCTGATTAGCTAATATCAATCGCGTGGGATCATTAGCTAATCAGCTAATTGGCTAATTAACTCATTCCCTAAAACCCGGCTTAAAGTTTCCCTTAACAATCATACACTTTTTTGCCGGGCAATCTGTAACGCATCCTGATAACTGTTGTCTATAATTAAATAACAACACTTCTCTTTTCAGAAACGGATCGTTTTAGTTACCTTTGGAGCGCAATTGCATTTTTTCACAGTTTATCCCCTCTTTATAACGCAAAACTTCATATGGGCTACGTAAAAGACCGGTTCAGGGAAATTGCCGATCAACAATCTCAGGAAATAAAAGAGCTGCTTGCCGCACACGGAAATAAGAAAATAAGTGATGTTACGCTGGGACAGGTATATCAGGGTATGCGCGGTATTACAGGTCTTGTCACGGAAACTTCCTTACTGGATGCCAATGAGGGCATACGTTTCCGCGGATTTTCGATCCCTGAGCTGAGAAGCAGGTTGCCCAAAGCTCCTGAAGGCAATGAACCGCTGCCGGAAGGTCTTTTCTACCTGATGCTGACGGGAGAAGTACCGTCGCAGGAAGATGTGGAGCATATTTCAGACGTCTGGGCACGCCGCTCACACGTTCCCAACCATGTGTTTTCTGTTATTGAAGCATTGCCTTCATCTACCCACCCGATGACACAATTCTGCGTGGCCATCCTGGCGCTGCAGACAGAATCGAAATTCGCAAAAGCTTATCGCGAGGGGATTAGCAAGAAAGATCACTGGTCGTATGTATATGAAGATACCATGACGCTGATCGCCCGGCTGCCGCGTATAGCAGCTTATATCTACCGCCGCAAATACAAGAACGGCGATCACATCCATCCCGATGGCATGCTCGACTGGAGCGCCAATTTCGCGCACATGATGGGCTATAATGATCCGGGATTCCATGAGTTGATGCGGTTATATCTCACCATACACGCCGATCATGAAGGCGGTAATGTGTCTGCCCATGCCACCCACCTGGTAGGCTCCGCATTGAGCGATCCTTACCTGGCCTTTACCGCCGGTATGACCGGACTGGCAGGCCCGCTGCACGGACTGGCCAACCAGGAAGTGATCCGCTGGATCGAAGACCTGCAGCAAAACCTCGGCACACTGCAGCCGTCCAAAGAACAGATCAGCGAATATATCAAACAGACACTGACAGAAGGGAAGGTGGTGCCCGGATAAGGCAATGCCGTGCTGCGCCAGACCGATCCCCGCTTCACGGCACAGATGGCATTTGCCAAAAAACACTGCCCGGACGATCCTGTTGTACAGACCGTATGGAATGTATATGAAGTTGCTCCTGCCATCCTCGAAGCTACCGGCAAGATCAAAAACCCCTGGCCAAATGTAGATGCGCATTCCGGCGCTTTGCTCAAGCACTATGGTCTGGTAGAAGAAGATTTCTATACTGTACTGTTCGGCGTAAGTCGCGCCCTGGGCGTATTGGCCAGCCTTTGCTGGGATCGCGCGCTGGGCTTCCCGCTCGAGCGCCCGAAGTCTATTACAACAGAATGGGCAAAACAGTTTGTCGCAGAAAACACATCTGTAGAATAGACCAAAACAAAATAAAAAATGTGACAAATGTGGGGAATGTGTAAAATGTGTTTAGCACATTCATCACATTCCCCACATTTGTCACATTCCCCACATTTATTGCATTAAACACATCTCCTGACCTCAAAAATAAGAAGCTATGAATAAGGGCCCGATCTCCCAATTTATCGAACACCATTACCGGCACTTCAATGCTGCTGCGCTTGTTGATGCTGCTAAAGGCTATGAAACGCATCTGCTCGAAAACGGCAAGATGATGATCACGCTGGCAGGCGCCATGAGCACTGCCGAGCTGGGCATTTCACTGGCTGAAATGATCCGGCAGGATAAAGTGCATATCATCAGTTGCACGGGCGCCAATCTCGAAGAAGATATCATGAACCTGGTGGCGCATACGCATTACAAACGCGTACCCAATTACCGCGACCTCAGTCCGCAGGATGAATGGGATCTGCTGGAAAATAAATTCAACCGCGTTACCGATACCTGCATCCCGGAAGAAGAGGCGTTCCGCCGCATCCAGGCCCACATCCACAAAATATGGAAAGATGCGAATGACAAAGGCGAACGCTACTTTCCCCACGAATTTATGTACAAGCTGCTGCTGAGCGGCGCACTGAAAGAACATTACGAAATACCCGTGGAGCATAGCTGGATGCTTGCAGCCGCAGAGAAGAATATCCCGATTATCGTACCGGGATGGGAAGACAGCACTATGGGTAATATCTTCGCCTCTTACTGTATTAAAGGGGAACTCAATCCATCCACCATGAAGAGCGGGATCGAATATATGATCTGGCTGAGCGAATGGTATCGCGCCAACTCAGGCGGCAAAGGCGTTGGCTTCTTCCAAATCGGCGGCGGCATTGCCGGCGACTTCCCGATATGCGTGGTGCCGATGATGTACCAGGATCTGGAATGGCATGACGTGCCTTTCT
>JBEBVQ010000089.1:0-8166 GCA_040392625.1 Taibaiella soli
CATAAAAATTCACTTTCCTTTCTTGATAATAATTTATTGATCATTAAAGGTAATTTTATGGCTATTCTCATTTTTTTCATTTCCATCTGGTATCTATCGCTGTTTGCACAAACCTTTTTTCATCACAGGTACGCTTCACATGGAGCTTTTACTATGAGCAAAGGTTGGGAACGGTTCTTTTTTATATTCAGCTATATTACTCAGGGTTCACACTATATGAGCCCGAAGGCTTATGCAGTGATGCACCGGCTGCATCATGCTTACACGGATACAGAGCAGGATCCCCATTCTCCGAATTTTTCTTCCAATATCTTCAGCATGATGCTGCGCACCCGCAATATATACCGCAAGATATTCTCCGGTAAAATCGCTGTTGAAGAAAAGTTCACCAGGAATCTGCCCGAATGGCACCGATTCGACAGATGGGCTAATTCTACCTTGTCGCGCGTATTATGGGTGATCGCTTACGTGATTTTCTTTATCATTTTTGCCACTTCGCCGTGGTGGTATCTGCTGCTGCCGGTCATCATATGCCTGGGGGCATTCCACGGAGCGATTATCAACTGGTTTGCGCATAAATTCGGCTATCGCAACTTTATCCTTAAAAACACTTCCGAAAACCTTTTCTTCGTGGATATCCTGATGCTCGGGGAATCATATCACAACAACCACCACAAGCGGCCTTCTGCTATTAATTTCGGCGTGAGATGGCATGAGGTGGATCCTGTATATCCGGTCATTCTGCTGTTAAACAAATTGCGGGTGATCCGGGTGAACCGGCAGGAGCCTATAGCGGAAAAGCCGGTGTTATCCGCCGGGGAAAAGACTATTTAGTCGCGCCGGTATTCCGGCCTGCCTTTTTTCCGGCACTCTTCGGGGCAGGTTTCATTTTTATGTACACGTGCTTGTAATTGCCTTTGTCGGACTGCCGTTCGTCAATTTCAAACAAGCCGGTATCTTTAATGAGTACAGACAGTCGCTTAAACCCATAATTGCGCGGATCAAAATCGGGTTGTTTCTTCAACAAGAGATTACCCACTTCGCCAAGAAACGCCCATCCCGATTCGTCGGCCAGATCGGCAACGGAGTCCGAAAGCAGCTGGATTATTTTCCGGTCTATTTTCCTGATCACATCGTCTGATGCTTCTGCTTCTTCAGGTTTATCTTCTTTTTTGCTTTTATCCGGCTTTCCTTCTGCTTTTAATATTTCAATGTAGATAAACTTGTTGCAGGCGGCAATAAACGGCGCAGGCGTCTTCTTCTGCCCCATACCGATCACCTGCATGCCGGCCTCACGCAGCCTCAGGGCAAGGCGGGTAAAATCGCTATCGCTGGAAATGATACAGAAGCCGTCCACCTTGCCGGTGTATAATATATCCATGGCGTCGATGATCATGGCGGAGTCGGTGGCATTCTTTCCCTGCGTATAGCTGTATTGCTGCACCGGGGTAATGGCGTGTTCAAGCAGCACGCTCTTCCAGCGGGTGACGTGCGGCTTGGTCCAGTCGCCATAAATGCGCTTAAAGGTAGGCATACCATATTTTGCCACTTCTTCCATCATTTCTCTCAGATTGGCAGAGGGCACGTTATCGGCATCTATCAGCACCGCAAAGCGGAGTTCGTTATGATTTTGCATGATATACTTCAGGCTGGGGGATGAATATGGAATTTTATGAAGGTACTATATCCCGTTCATTTTGTTTACGTAAAAAAATAAGCTTACCTTTATGGGCAATGGCCATCTGCCCGGCATTTTCTGATCGGCAATATTTTGCTTTTTACTCAGTCTTCGCATTTCAGCAGCCATATTTTTTGACGATTATGCGTAATGAGCTTTCCTTCAGCGGATCTGTTCATTTCACAGACGGTGTTACCGGACATCTTCCGGGTATAACAAACCGCATTAATTACAAGTACATTTAAAAAAACATATATTACGAATGGGCGGAACAGCAGCTAAAAAAGAAAAAGAAAAGAAAAAAGCAAAAAACAAACAGGACAAGGCGCAAAAGATGAAAGAGCGCAAAGCCAACAACACCAAGGGGAAAAGTTTGGAAGAAATGATGGCTTATGTAGATGAGGACGGGAACCTGTCCCCCACCCCGCCGGATCCCCGGAAAAAGAAAGAGATATCTTTGGAGGATATACAGTTGGGTGTTCCAAGCATTGTCGACGAACCGGAAGAAGCCGTGAAAACCGGTGTGATCAATTTCTTCAACGAAGCAAAAGGTTACGGTTTCATAACGGACAGCAAAGGCGTAAATGTGTTCGTACACGTGAACGACCTGCGCCAGCCGGTTGCAGAAAACGACAAGGTGAGCTTCGAAACGGAACGGTCGCCCAAGGGGCTCAGGGCGTTGAATGTCACCAAAATATAGCGATTTTCAGGCAAACTTTCACTGGCCGGCGCTGCCAGAAAATGTCATATCAGATTATTGTAAAAAAGCCGCTGGTATTGCTATAGCATTGCCAGTGGCTTTTCCGCTTACCGACAGCTTTAAGCCGGGTCTCAAGCGACAGGGAACGAGGTTGTACCTGGCTATGTATTCTTCTATGGCTGTCCTATGGCAGATCAAAGCAATACCCGCACCAATATATGCAGGCTCCATAAGATCACCATCGTTCCTACGGCAATGAACATCGTCTTCAGCGGCAGCCGCCCGGCCAGACGCGCGGCAAAAGGCGCCGCCGTAACGCCGCCGATGATCAGCCCCAGGATCACCTGCCAGTGCTCCAGCCCGATGATGGAGAAAAACGTAAGCGCACTTACGAGCGTCACAAAAAACTCGGTGATGCTCACCGTACCAATCACGTACTTCGGGGTCTTGCCTTTGGAGAGCAGCGTGCTTGTGACCAGCGGCCCCCAGCCGCCGCCGCCAAAAGAATCGAGAAAGCCACCTGCGCCGGCCAGCCACCCTACCCGCTTCAGCTTCTTGGCCCGGCGGTTCTTCTTAAAGGCGTTGAGCAGGATCCGGACACCGAGGAACATCGCATATATGGCCAGCAATGGCCGGAATACACCGGAATAGGTTTCTCCGAAAGTGGCCAGGATCCAGGCGCCGAGCATCGCACCCAACACACCGGGAATGAGGATGGTCTTGAACAGCTTTTTATTGACATTCCCGAACTTATAATGGCTGAAGCCTGACACCCCGCTCGAAAACATCTCCGCCGTGTGAATACTGCTGCTGATGGCAGGCAAAGGCACGCCGGTAGCCAGTAATACAGAGGTGCAGGTGACGCCGTAACCCATACCCAAAGCCCCATCAACCAACTGTGCCAGAAAGCCGGCCAGCAGCATCCAGTAAAATTTCTGGTCAAGCTGGCTATGTACATACAGCAAGCTGTCGCCCACATCCTTGACAGACAAATAGGGGCCGATCAGGTTACCTACAATCAGAAAGAAGAAAGCGAATATGGACCATGCAGCGATCTTACGCCAGCGTCTGGCGGCAAGCTTCTGCGAAGTATCCGGCGCAGCGGACAGATCTTTCGTGATCCTGTTCAGCCGCTGTACTTTATACGCAAAATCGCCCTGCATACGGTTGCGTATGCGATGCATATTATCCAGCAGCGCATCCATATCCTCCGGGATAGTGTCGTCCAATACTTCTTTCAGCCGTTTTGCGATGGTAGGGGACTTCCCGTTGGTTGAGATGGCGATCTTCAGATGTCCTTTCTGCACTACCGCACCCAGATAAAAATCACACTGTGCCGGCGTGTCCGCTACATTCACCAGCAGCCCCCTGATCCTTGCTTCACTTCGCACTATATCCGTTACGATCGCACTGTTCACTGCAGTAATAACGATGTCCGTATCATCCAGGTCACCCGGCACAAAGGGGCGTTCGACCAACACCACATTATCCCGGCCTGCGGCGAATTCCTTTATCGCGTCCGAGATCGTGGTACCTACCAGGCGGACAGAAGTATCCGGGGCATTCCGCAATACGGCCGACAGCTTTTCCAACCCTACGTTACCCCCGCCGACGATCAGCAGCCGGAGTGTCTCAAGCTTGAGAAATACCGGAAACAGACGATTCCCCGTGTCGTTTTCCTGCTGCACCTGTTCATCTGTATTTGGGACGGCTTCATTCATTACCTCATGCGATTATCCTTGTAAAAATAATAGTAGCGCCTTTATTTGCAACAATTTTTTATGATCAGTATTGAACCTGATCAATCCATTTTTTAGCATGCCGTGCCGCATATGATATAATGATATCGGTACCGGCCCGTTTCAATGCTGTCCAGGCTTCGATATGCAGCGCAGCCCTGGCAGCCAGCTGGTGTACTGCCAGCAATTCCAGCGACTGATATTCCCCGCTCACATGATAGGCTGCTAACGGATGATGCACCTCCTGCCTCAGCCGGGCAATCACATCGAGATAAGCCAAAGCAGGCTTTACCATCACAATGTCTGCACCCTCTGCTATATCCCGGAGCGTAGTCAGCAATGCGTCTCCCGCATTAAAAGGAGACAACTGATACGTCTTCCTGTCGCGCAAAGCCTCATCGCTGCCCGGCGCCGACTTGCAGGCATCACGAAAAGGACCGTAGAATTGCGAGCTGAATTTTGCAGCATAGCTCATGACCGCTACATGCGACAGCGCATGCTGATCCAGTACATTCCGTATGGCTGCAACCCTTCCGTCCATCATATCGCTGGGAGCAATACAATCCGCACCGGCCTGCGCCAGCGACAAGGCGTATGCTGCCAGCAGCGGCACCGTTTCTTCATTAACCACACGGGTCTTATCGCCGCTGAGTACGCCACAATGCCCGTGTATAGTGTACGCGCAGAGACAGAGATCTGCCGCTACCCATACATCGCTCCCAAAGCGCTTGCGGATCGCCTGAAACACAGACTGCACAAAATGAAAATCGAGCTCGCGCTCAGACTTTTTTGCAGGGACTGGAAACAGTAAAAATTTACGTACACCCTCCTTCAGATCTTCTTCTATCTGCTGCAGTAAAGTCTCCGGCGTGTCCGAATAAACTTCGTTCAAGGAAGGTATCTGTGTACGGCGACTGATACCTTCATCCACAAAAAGCGGCTGTATAAAATCGCGGTGCGACAAATGCACACCGGCAGCCAGCTCGCGGATATGAGGGTTTGCCCTTATCCGCCTGCGGGTATCAAAGTAAGAAGTTCCTGTTGCCATTGTTTAAATGATTTTATATCCGGGAAAATATGCGGTTCAATACCTTCGGCCCTGAGCAAAACTGCCGTCTTACCGGCAAGGCAATAATGAAGGGCGCCGTGCGGCACGTCATCACGGTACAGATTGTATTGCTGATAGCTGGTCCAGAACAATCCGCCGGCGCTTCGTATCCGTTGCCGCACCCACTCGTCCTGCTCCGGGACAAGCCGGTAGGTAGCCATTGCATTCCATCCTGACGAGATCCACCGGTCTTTGCTTGTTTCGTTAGTGATGATCTGTATAAATTCCGGCAACAGGCCAATCAGCGGACTTTCGAGCAGCGGTACGATGGTTTCGAGTCCAAGCCCGTCTGCACAACCTTCCACCCAGACACCTTGCTGCGCAAGCGAGAGCCAGGTCTTCGTACCGGCAGCCCATACACGTTTTTCCTGCAATAGCTGCACAGCTTTCTCATTATGCACTGTCTGGTGGCTCGAAACAAAAAATGTATCCTTCCCGGCATCAGGCAGCGTATCGTAATAACGGTAAGAAAAAAACGACTTCATATGATCGGCAGCGGAGAAGATTTCTCCTTCCGGATTTACCGGACGGTCAAATGCCCATTCGGCAAACGGCTTATCCTGCAAGTCTTTACCGGCTGCATAAGTAAATGATACATGAGGTGTGTCGATATGAAAGACACCAAATTCCCGTGAGTCCCCATAGCCGTATTTCTCTGCATAATGCCGCTCTTTCAAAATGGCTTTCGTAAGACGGGCATCACGCACTGCATCCAGTATCGCTACGGCGTCCCGGTTAGCCGGATCCGCTTCCACCACAACTGCGCCCTGCCCGGCCGCAGGCGGACATTCAAACAAAGGCAGGATCATCAGCTTTTTCCCTTCCAGCAAATGACGAACAGCACCCATCGCTGATTCATACTTCAGCAAGCGATTCAGCCCTGCAACTGCCAGGATAATACCGTCATACATACCTTCATCCAGCTTGCGGAGGCGACTATCCACATTACCCCGTACCGGAGTGGCGTTCACTACAGGCATGGCATTTCCATAACGGGGCAGCGCCTGCTGTAAAAACCCGGTTGCCATAGCGGATCTCCGGGGTGAAGATGTACCGATAATTATTTCTTTCCCCCGCTTTATTTTCTCAATTGCATCCGGATTAAAAATCGCTACGTCACGCAAGTCTTCCCGGTCGATCACAGCAAAATAGCTATGCTCAAAAAAATCAATGCTGCTGACGTCTTTCATGGAGTGCACGGCAAAATCGGCAGCGCCGATGTTCAGCTCATCCTGT
The DNA here is from genome assembly GCA_040392625.1 of Taibaiella soli. Classification (GTDB taxonomy): domain Bacteria; phylum Bacteroidota; class Bacteroidia; order Chitinophagales; family Chitinophagaceae; genus JBEBVQ01. Next base: position 6,462 of record JBEBVQ010000089.1, read on the forward strand.
ATTTCTTTTGTGACAATATCTTTCCCGTTGATCATATGCAGCGGTGTTGACTGATCCTTATCGCCCCGTGTTTCCTTAGCAGAAAAATGGATCTCCGTACCGGGAAAATGCCGTTGCACGATCTCCCGGAATATCCCAACCTGTGCTAAGGAAAGCCATGAGCCGCGGCCTGCTATCTGAAAATGTTTTTTCATTACTGTTGATTAATGGGTGTACCAGTGCTTATGTAGAGACGTGATTTATCGCGTCTCCCTCGTGTCGTGACGGAGACGCGATAAATCGCGTCTCTACACAGGCTCTTCGCAAGGTGTATCATGTCGGCTTCCCTGTGCCGGGGCGTGACAATAATACGGAGGCATTCTTCTCCTTTCGGTACTGTAGGATAATTAACCGGCTGTACATAAATACCGGATTCATGCAGCAGACGGCTCGCAACGTCCTGGCATAAAACTGCATCCCCGATCCGGACAGGTGTGATATGCGCATCATTATACAACCAAGATATGCCGTAGCAGGTGAGCACTTCTCTCAGCCGTTTTACATTTTTATGAAATGCGGTACGCAATGCGGGATTATCACGGACTATACCAATGCCGGCAGTTGCCGCAGCACAGACAGCAGGGGGCAGCGAAGTAGTAAATATAAATCCCTTGCCAAAGCTTCTGACGGCATCAACGATCACACGGTTGGCAGCGATGTATCCGCCGGTCATACCAAATCCCTTTGCCAGCGTACCGTTAATAATGTCAATACCCTGCCGGACGCCGAGGGCTGCGCTGATACCGCCTCCGTCATTGCCATACAAACCCACGGCGTGTACCTCATCCGCATAAGTGAGGGCATTATATTTTTTTGCCAGCAGTATGATATCCGTCATCGGTGCGATGGAGCCATTCATCGAATACACAGACTCGAATACAATGAGCTTCGGCTGCTCCGGGGGCAGCTTCATCAGTATTTGCTCCAGATGATCTGCATCATTATGACGGAAAATAATTTTCTCCGTCCTGCTATTCCGGATACCTTCTATAATAGATGCGTGATTCCGTTCATCAGAAATAAATACAAGTCCCGGTATCAGCGCGGCCAGTGTACTGAGCGTGGTAACATTCGCAAGGTATGCGCCGCCGAAAAGCAGCGCTCCTTCTTTCTGGTGTAATGCCGCCAGTGTTTCTTCCAGCTCGCGATGATATACCGTCGTACCGGAGATATTGCGTGTACCACCGCTCCCCGTGCCGCTCTGATGCGCCACTCGTGTCAATCTGTTGATCACCTCCTCATGTATGCTCATACAGAGGTAATCATTAGAGCACCAGTTTATAGCCGAACGTTTGTTACCATCTGCATCCTCAAAGTAAAAACGCGGAAAATGACGTGCGCTTTTCTGCACATCCAGGAAATAGCGGTAGCTGCCATCCTGTTTAAGATTGTGTATTCTCTGCTCCAGTATACCGTTATAATCGATCATCATATCCAGTTTTTCCGCACGGAAAAATCTCCAAAATGCTCTCCGGGATACCGGTCATTTTTAAATGCATCCAACAGCATATCCAGTTCGCCGAGGATCGCCGGCTCATCGAGACTTTCTTTATACAGCTTATTCAGACGCTCGCCATATCGATCACCACCCAGATAGAGATTATACCTGCCATAGGCAGTGCCGATAAATCCTATTTCCGCAGCATAAGGTCGCGCGCAGCCATTC
>JBEBVQ010000090.1:0-8124 GCA_040392625.1 Taibaiella soli
ATGGCCGAATACTATACGCAAAAAAATAAAAGTGATGGAAACAAAAAGCTGGAAAGAAATAAAGGATAAGGTTTACGGGAAAAAAGGCACCCTGCGCCGTAATGAAATCGAACGGGATTTTGAATCTTTTAAAATAGGATTGCTGTTGAAAAAGGCCCGTGAAGAAAAATGTCTGACACAATCAGCGCTTGCAGCTTCCGTAAACAAAAAGCGGGAATATATTTCCAGAGTAGAAAACAACGGCAGCAATATGACCCTGAAAACTTTATTTGATATTGTTGAGAAAGGATTGGGAGGGAAAGTACGCATCTCTATTGACATCTAAAAAATCCGGGCGAATAATTATTCGCCCCTACATACATATTCACTCATCCCTGCATCACAGCCACTTACGAAAAGATGCTGCAGTAGCCTTGGCTTCCGTTTTATCTTTCAATTTTGCTACCAGCCAGGCGGCCAATACACTGTTGATGTTGACCAATGTACTGTTCCATTTCACATCCGTCTTCCGGTTACGGGAAAAATAACGCGCCGTAAACCTGAAATTATAATTGTCCCGGTATAACCTTCTGTAGATCCTGCGAAAAACACCCGTCATTTTCCGAATCACAAACGGGAGCCGCTCCTTGGGGATCGCTATATCAAAGGGTTGAAAAAAATGCGCGAACAACACATGGTCATACAAAGGCCTGCCGATCTTATGACTGTGGTCTATATTCTGGAAAAAGAGGACTAATTCTTTATCCCACAACGGCATCAGATGTTCGTGCCCCCAAAATTCGTATGCCCTGTTGGAGTTGATGATAAACTTGGACTGACGTTCTTTGAGATTCCAGTTCTCGAAATTTTCAGCCGGAGAAATGTCATGGAGCATCTTTGCCACACGCTCACGAAACACAGTCTTATCACCCGCTCTCAGCGCATAATGTCTTTTCAAAATGGCTTCCGTAATATTTTCCGGCGTCAGCCCCGGAACCAGATGCCCTCCTGAAATAAAATCCCCGGTATGCCCCGGCACAAACACAGCATCCTCAGGAATCACTCCTTGCTGTTTCAATGATTTTACTGCAAAAAAATCCTGTAAAAAAATGGCGGAAGCGCCGTTGGTACAAAACGGAATGTAGGCATCAAGTTCATCGTCATTCAGCAGCGATGTGATATTTTTATCCGTATACGCCACAAAATGCCATTCATAGCCCAGCGTTGCCGCGACCTTCTTTGACACCTGCACTTCTCGGTCGATCCGGTTGCCGTAGGTAAAGCAGACAACCTTTTCATACTTGTTTTTTTTCAGCAGGCAGGCGATCAGCCGGGAGTCGTATCCGCCGCTTAACGGTAATATGGCTGTTCTGCCGGACAGAGCGGTCACCAGTCGTTCACCGGCATTGTCAAAAATATAAGCTAACTGATCCGCAAGCGCATCAAAGGGTAAAGTGATTTTATCATCCGCGGCATACACGTGATAAAACCGGCGCACGACGGACTGGCCGGCAACAACATATTCCCCCGCCTGCACCTGGTGTATGCCCGTAAAAAAGGTATCGCAGCCGGTCACATAACCGGTATATAAAAATTCATTGGCCGCCGATTCGTGCAGGGAAAAATGATCTCTCCCCGTTTCGTACACGGAATCGGAAATAATGAGTTCGCCCTGCATCTCTGCATAAAACAAAGGGAATGTCCGGGTACGGTCCGTTGCGAAAAACACATGATCTTCCCGCTGCACGATCACCGAAAAAAGACCGTTGAGCGCTCTGAGCTGCTGCACAAAATCTTCAGCAGTACCTATCTGCTCAAAAAAAGCGGCCAGGCTGTCTTCCCGCAACAACTCATGCCGTTCATTCCAGGCATACCCTTTTACGGAGATCCCGTCCCGGGAAAACCAGGTATAACCATATTGATATGCCAGCCTGATATTTACCTGCATAAGAATATCCTGATTAGCAGTAGTGGCGTGATCGCTGCTGCGAGTACAAGTAATGTATGTCCCAGAATGGCCATCTTCCGGATACCGACAGAGGACAACAAATAAAAGATAAAAATGAAAAAGATCACCGCGCCCACGATACCAAACAACAGTACGGCAAGGTACGCATCGAAACGAAGCAGCACACATAACAGCAGTACAATGAAGCGCGACCCGAAAATAACTGCCTGTAATACCAGCGCCTGTTTTTGTTTTTCCTGCACAAAGAACAGGTTGGACAAAGGCGATGAAATAAAGACGAACAGTACCCACACGCTCAGCATTTGTGCGTATTCGCCGGCCACCGTCCATTCGGCGCCAAATATCCATCCGAAAATCCCCTCGCCAAAAACAAGGATAACACACAACGGCAGTACACCCACCCAGAGCAATGTTTTGTACAGACCCCAGGTGACCTCACGGAGCTTTTCACTATCATCTTTATGCTCGGCTGCTTTTTGAAAAAACACCTGCCCGATCGCCGACCCCATGATCGTCATCGGCGCGTTCAGCACTTTCTGGGCAAAAGCGTACCATCCGGCCACTGCTCCGGAAAAGAACATAGAGAAAACAAATACAGGAAGCTGCAGTGAAGCCGTATTCAGAAAATGCGCGGGCAGTGCGAATTTTGGAAAATTACGATAGCGGCCGGCAACAAGCTTCAATCCGTTTGTATCGTTCAATTGTTCTCCGGCCTTCCGCATATCATTATGAAAAATACGCCAGAGGCGGATATTGCCAGTAAACAGGGAAGCAAGGTACCCAGTGACCAGGCCGAATGACTGCCCGCCGGCAAACCCGGCGCCAAGCTGTGCGGCGCCATCAGTAGCCGAACGCAGCGTCAGCGCTCCGGCAATCGGCTTGTATTCTTTGCGCCGGATACCATAATATCGGAGCGATTCAAACATGCCATTCAGCAATACGGCTAACGGAATAAAGTATAACCAGAAACCCATTCTTTCATCCGTAAACAGCGCGGCCAGCACATCATGTGCCGGCACCATCACAGCCAGCACCATCAGGGAAAAAAACGCCGTAAGCAAAAGCGACAGCCGCAACAGCCGTCTTGCCCGCCTTACCTGTACAGGCAGCACGATAGCTACTTCGTACCTGCCGGTAGCCACAATGGAAAGTAATGCCGTAATGGATACAAAAAGAGCCAGTAATCCGAAATCATCAGGGCTGTACAAACGGGTAAGGACAGGAGCGATCAATAACGGTATAGCCTGGGCAATGGTTGTGCCTGTTGCCAGTGTGGCGACATTCCTGAAAAAATCATGTTCCCTGATCTTTGTAAATAAATTGCCCATTCGTGATTATATGCTGCGGTGTAGCGGTGCACTGCACACGTAGCCGTCACAAAAGAAACAAAATAAGCGGAATTTTATTGTATATACGCGTAGAGACAGGCGATCGCCTGTCTCTACAATGTGTTTTTTATAAAAAGCGCTTCTGGTCAATACTCATCCTCGGGAAAGAAGAAATCATCCTGCGTAGGGTAGTCCGGCCATATCTCTTCAATGCTTTCGTAGAGCTCATTCTCCTCTTCCAGCTCCTGCAGATTCTCTATTACCTCAAGCGGGGCGCCCGAACGGATTGCATAATCAATCAGTTCGTCTTTGGTTGCCGGCCAGGGCGCATCCTCCAGATAGGAAGCTAATTCTAACGTCCAAAACATATGGCTATATTTTATAGTTTATTTTCAGATTTTGGCAAATGTAAGTGTTCAGACATGAAATACAAATTTTATTTACCTACCTTAGCCAAGATATAAATGATGAGCGATGAATTATGAATCCACTCAATCATTCATCGCTCATCATTCATAACTCATAATTAAAATGCCCATGCTGACTGCCCGTAACCTACATAAGAAATACAGCAGCCTTACGGTGGTAAACGATGTTTCCCTGCACATAAAGCAAGGAGAGGTAGTTGCCATCACCGGACCATCCGGGGCGGGCAAAAGCACACTGTTGCATCTGTTGGGGGCGTTGGATAAGCCGGACTCGGGCACTGTGGCCATAAGCGGTACCGATATTGCCCGGCTGCCGGCCAGGAAGCAGGCACGTTTCCGGAACGAGCACTTGGGATTTGTTTTTCAGTTCCACCATCTGCTGCCGGAATTCACCGCTACTGAGAATGTGGCCATCCCATTGTGGATCAAAGGTATATCACATAAAAAAGCAATTGCGGAAGCCAGGGAAATGCTGCATACCGTAGGATTGCAAGACCGGCTGGAAAACAAACCTTCCGAACTTTCGGGAGGAGAGCAGCAACGGGTAGCCATTGCACGTGCGCTGATCAACAAGCCGTCCATTATTATGGCAGACGAGCCGACGGGCAACCTGGACAGCGTGAATGCACATTCGGTGCACCAACTGTTCCTGGATCTCCGCAAACGTCTGGGACAAACGATAATTATGATCACACATAACGAAAAGCTGGCTACCATGACCGATCGCACACTGGTGATGCAGGACGGATATATCGTTGAAGAACAAGTACATACATCAAATAATTAAGGTATCCCCCAATACTGTTTCAATCAAAAAAATTAATTCTCTTGTCCTTTTTGCTGAAAAGTATATTTTTGCACTCATAAAAATTAAATTACATAGCCATGTCTGACATTGCAACTCGCGTAAAAAAAATCATTGTGGACAAATTAGGTGTCGACGAAGCTGAGGTTACTACAGAAGCAAGCTTCACTAATGACCTCGGTGCCGACTCTCTGGATACAGTAGAGTTGATCATGGAATTTGAGAAAGAATTCAATATCTCTATTCCTGACGAACAGGCTGAAACCATCACAACTGTTGGCCAGGCTATCTCTTATCTGGAAGAACACGTAAAGTAAATCCTAATCAACACTTACTGTAACTAAAATTGTTAATGAATTTGCCGTTAAAACGAGTCGTCGTTACCGGTATCGGTGCCCTGACGCCATTGGGAAATACCGTACCTGATTATTGGGAAGGGTTGGTCAATGGTGTTTCGGGCGCCGATTTCATTAAACAATTTGACGCTGCCAAGTTCAAGACCCGCTTTGCCTGCGAGCTGAAGGGCTTTAATCCTGAAGATTTCCTGGAGCGGAAAGAAGTCCGGAAGCTTGACCGGTTTTCACAGATTGCCCTGGTTGCTGCCGATGAGGCAGTGCGCCAGGCACGGCTGTCAGATCCTGATATCAACCAGGATCGTGTAGGGGTCATACTCGCATCAGGCATCGGCGGCATGATCACTTTCATCGAAGAGATGAAGAGTTATGACGCCGGTGACGGAACGCCGCGGTTTAACCCTTTCTTTATACCCAAGCTGATCCTTGACATTGCGGCCGGTCATATTTCCATGAAATATGGCTTCCGCGGTCCGAATTTCGCTACCGTCAGCGCCTGTGCTTCCGGTACGAATGCCATCATCGATGCATTCACCTATCTGCGGCTTGGTAAAGCCGACGCCTTTGTTTGCGGCGGCTCTGAAGCAGTGATTACGCAAGCGGGCATCGGCGGCTTCAATGCCATGAAAGCGCTTTCGGAACGTAATGACGACCCGAAGACCGCCAGCCGCCCCTTCGACCTTGGCCGCGATGGTTTTGTAATGGGCGAAGGAGCCGGGGCCATCATTCTCGAAGAATTGGAGCATGCGCAGCGCCGCGGCGCACATATCATCGCAGAAATTGCAGGCGGCGGCATGAGCGCAGATGCGCACCATCTTACAGCGCCGCATCCCGACGGACTGGGCGCCTACAATGTGATGAAAAATGCATTGGAAGACGCAGGCATGACGCCAGCAGATATTGATTATATCAACGTGCACGGCACCTCCACCCCACTGGGTGACATCAGCGAAGTGACCGCAATACAGCGGGTATTCGGAGAACATGCCTACAACCTCAATATCAGCTCCACCAAATCCATGACCGGCCACCTGCTGGGTGCTGCCGGCGCAATTGAAGCCATTGCCAGTATCCTGGCCATCACACACGATACTGTCCCCCCGACGATCAACCATTTTACAGATGATCCGGCTTTTGATCCGCGTCTGAACTTTACCTTCCACAAGGCGCAGAAACGCGTCGTTCGTGCAGCTTTGAGTAATACGTTCGGATTCGGCGGGCATAATGCCTCCGTCATCTTCAAAAAATTTGAAGAATAAACCGTGCGGCGTATTGCATTACGCATCTTGTACATTTTCTCCCGCGGCAATCAATTGTCACGGCAACTGGAGCACATCATCGGCTTCAGGCCGCGATACCTGAATTATTATCAGCTCGCGCTGATGCACCGGTCTAAAATAGAAGACACAACATACAACAACGAGCGGCTGGAGTTCCTGGGCGATGCCATGCTGGGCGCTATTGTAGCCGAATATCTTTTCAAGAAATACCCCACCCAGCCGGAAGGTTACCTCACCGAAATGCGCTCCCGGATCGTACGGCGGGAAATGCTGAATAATGTAGCGCTGCGGATGGGCCTGCACAAGCTGGTGCAATACAATCAGAATGACCGCGGACTAAGCCGCAGCCATATCTTCGGCAATGCGCTCGAAGCGCTGATCGGCGCCGTTTACCTGGATCAGGGATTTGAAAGCACCCGTACCTTTATCCTCAACCAGGTGATCAAGCCGTATGTAGATATCGAAACCATTGAGACAACCGATACCAATTTCAAGAATCAACTGCTGAGCTGGGCGCAACGCAACAATCACACACTCAGCTTCGAGCTTCTTCGTGAAAAAACCGAAAACAGCCGTAAGATCTTCACGGTGGGCATACTGCTCAATGGCAAGCTGCTGACCAGCGGAACAGGATTTAACAAGAAAGACGCGGGCCAGGTGGCCGCGCAGCAGGCGCTGGAAAAGATTAAGGAACAGTAAGACATTCCCGGAAAATCCCAGATAATTGGAGAACAGATTGGCGGGCGAATAATTATTCGCCCCTACATTCCTCATCCCTCATTCCTCATCCCTGATTTAGTGGCACTTAAAATGCTCAAAAGGCTCCCGGCAGCTCAGGCATCTATATAAAGATTTGCAGGAAGTGGCGCCAAATTGGCTCACCAGTTCAGTCTCCGCAGATCCGCATCGCGGACAGGGGACAACTTCCGCTCCGAACAAAGCCAGCGGATCTGCAGACTTCCGCTGAGGCGGTGCGATACCGTATTCTTTCAGCTTGCGTTTGCCTTCTTCGGTCATCCAATCCGTGGTCCAAGCCGGGCTTAGCTGGTTTTTAATATGGATATGACGGATCCCGCGGCTCAGCAACGCCAGACGGATATTCATCCCGATCACATCCATGGCCGGACATCCGCTATAGGTAGGCGTTATGGTCACTGTTGCCTCGGCGCTTCCGTCGGGGCGCTGCTGTACCTGCACATCGCGGATAATACCTAAATCCGCAATGGTCAGCACCGGTACTTCCGGATCGGTAACCGCCGTCAGCCAGTCATAAACCTGTTGTTGTGTAACAGACATCCCATTAAGTTACGAAAAAATACCCGGAAAAACAAAAGAGAATTATTAGCTTATCAGCACATCAGCTAATTGGCTAATTAAATTAACCATTACCATTCCATCCCCGGGTACGCCCGCTGCATAAACTGCATTTCGGCAAGGACATAGCCCAGGTGTTCGCTGTGCCGCCCTTCTTTACCGCCCTCCTGCATCCAGGTGTTCTCCGGCAGATCAAGCGTCGCTTCCGCGGTTATGGCGGCAACACGGTGTGTCCAGTCGTCTTTTACGGTATTACCGGCAACACCCTTTCCTGACGTTGCGACTGCCTGTTCTGCCGCTGATGGCAGAAGCAGCTCCCCGGTGTACATCCAGAGGTCATCCAATGCCTGTTGCATACGCCGGTGGCTTTCATCCGTACCGTCACCGAGGCGGATCACCCATTCACTGCTCCAGCGTATATGATAAGTCGCCTCTTTCAGTGATTTTTCTGCTATAGCAGCCAGGGTTTCATCTTTACAGTGCTGCAATACGGAAAACAGGTAAAAATTAAATGTATCAAGAAAAAAAGAACGGGCAACCGTGTAGGCCCAGTCGCCGTTGGGTTGCTCCGCAAGCAGCACATTCCTGAAATCCGGCACATCCCGCAGGTATGCCAGGTCGTCTTCATCGACAGGGCCGTTTACCTGCTGCACCAACGGGGTGGCAAA
>JBEBVQ010000091.1:0-8122 GCA_040392625.1 Taibaiella soli
TTTGCTTTTTCACTGATGTATATCATATCCTGTCTGCTCTTTCGGTGAGATGAATTTGTTAGTTAGTGTGTCTGAGTGCTGCGGCAGATAGTTTGTTTTCCGCAGCATTGTTACGGTTTCTGCAACTGTTTTAATGGTATAATCGATTTGCTCTGCCGTCGTAAAGCGCCCGAGGCTGAAGCGGAGTGCGCTGCGCGCCTGTTCGTTGTCGAGACCGAGCGCTTTCAGTACATGCGAGGGCTCGGGGGAGGCCGAAGTGCATGCCGACCCGCTTGATACGGCAATAGTTTTATTGATTCCCATCATCAGGCTGTCGCCGGTGAGGTAATGAAAGGAGATATTGGAGACATGGGACAGCCGGTGCTCCCTGCTGCCGTTCACATGGGTTCCTTTCAGTTGCAGCAGGGCGTTTTCGAGTTTGTCGCGCAGGGCGCCGAGACGTTTTCCTTCCGCATCCATTTCATTCATGCAGATTTCACAGGCTTTCCCAAGCCCGACGATACCGGGTATATTGAGCGTACCGCTGCGCATACCCCGTTCGTGCCCGCCGCCGTCCATCTGGGCGGTCAGCTTTACGCGCGGATCCCTGCGTCGTACATACAGGGCGCCCACACCTTTGGGGCCATACATTTTATGTGCGCTGAATGAGAGCAGGTCAATACCATCGGCCTGCACATCTACCGGTATTTTGCCGACAGCCTGTGTGGCATCGGTAAAGAAAAGCACCCCGTGTTTGCGTGCGATAGCGCTTATTGCGCGTACCGGCTGGATAACCCCGGTCTCGTTGTTGCCATACATGATGGCAATCAGGATGGTCTTATCAGTAATGGCCTGCTCCAGCTCCTGGAGGTCGATAAGTCCGTCGGGCTGTATGGGCAGGTACGTAACCGTCCCCCCGAGTTTTTCAATGTGCCTGCAAGTATCCAATACGGCTTTATGCTCCGTGACGCAGGTAATGATATGGTTGCCTTTGGCGGCGTACATTTCAAAGACGCCTTTGAGGGCGAGGTTGTTGCTCTCTGTGGCTCCCGAGGTGAAGACGATCTCCTGCGGCGCCGCCCCGATCAACGCTGCTACCCGCTCCCGTGCCAGGTTTGCCGTTTCCTCCGCCATCCAGCCGAATGCATGATGATGGCTGGCAGCATTCCCGAATTTATCCGAAAAATAAGGCAGCATCGTTTCAAACACCCTCGGATCGACGGGGGTTGTGGCATTATAATCAAGGTATATGGGCAGTTTGAGCGCCATCGCCATATCGCCGGTTTTTTATCCGGGGTTACAAACAAAGTTACGCTAAAGAGTATTACTTTAGCGTGTTACGCTATTCGGCGTCTAAATGATCCCATCTATAAAATTGATTGTCCCATGCTGAAGATTGAGCATATCGGTATAGCAGTAAAAGACCTGAAAGAGTCTATTCCTTTATTTGAACAATTGCTGAACACTCCCTGCTATAAAACGGAAACTGTTGCGGATGAGGGTGTTAATACGGCGTTCTTCCGTACCGGCGATTCCAAGATCGAGTTGCTGGAGGCAACAAAGGAAACCAGCCCTATTGCCCGTTTCCTGGAAAAGAAAGGTCCGGGTATGCACCATATCGCGTTCGAAGTGGAAAATATCGAAGCTGAAATGAAGCGGCTGTCGGCGCTGGGGTTTGAACTGCTGCACGATACGCCCAAAAACGGTGCGGATAATAAACGGATCTGTTTTCTTCATCCGAAAAGTACGAATGGGGTGCTGGTGGAATTGTGTGAAGAACGTAGGGGCGAACCTGTGTGTTCGCCCGCGCGCGGTTGACAATATTTAATAGGGCGAACGCACAGGTTCGCCCCTACGGCGGCGATCAATACCCGAAGTACCGCACCACACATTCCTTCAGTATCTGCTCCTGATCGGCCAGGCCGGTTACTTCTATCTGTTCCGTAACCATATAATGGGGCCAGCCCTCGGCATCCCGGCCTTCATATTCGAAATAGCCAAGCTGGCTGAGTAAATTACAGACAGCAATATGCATCAGATCCTGCTTCTGCTCTTTGGTGAATTTTTTTCGCTGCGGCATCTGCCCCAGCTCGTTAATACCGATCAGGAACAGGATACCTTCCATATCCGGCATTTTATCAAAGCGTTGCAGGAACATTTCTTCCACCTGCTGCCATCGTTGCTCAAAATCGTCCATGGAAGCAAAGGTACGCATCATAAAATAATGTGGGGAATGTGATAAATGTGTTTAAGATACCTGCTGCACCTGCTCCACATTCCCACATTCATCACATTAATACCAACTAACCGATCTCTTTTTTAGGAAAAGTTAAAACCTGCATATCATACTTAATATTTACCTTCGACTTTCTATTTTTGAACTTGAAGGATGAGCATGCAAATCATTTTCACATTTTCAAATCCTCAAATTTTCAAATAAAAACATGGAGCAAACGGCGTCTTCTTTGGATATAAGGGAACTGAATGAACGCATTCATCAGCAAAGTGCGTTTATCGAATTGCTCACGATGGAGCTGAATAAGGCGGTTGTTGGTCAGAAACACATGGTAGAGCGGCTGCTGATCGGCTTGCTGGCCAACGGGCATGTGCTGCTCGAGGGTGTGCCGGGCCTGGCCAAGACGCTGGCGATCAAGTCGCTGGCTTCGGCGATCCATGCCCGTTTTGCCCGGATACAGTTTACGCCCGACCTGCTGCCGGCGGATGTGCTCGGTACGATGGTGTATAACCCACAGTCGCACGAATTTGCTGTGCGGAAAGGGCCGATCTTTGCCAACTTTATCCTGGCGGATGAGATCAACCGCGCCCCGGCAAAAGTGCAGAGCGCCCTGCTCGAAGCGATGCAGGAGCGCCAGGTGACCATCGGCGATCAGTCATTCAAGTTGGAGGAGCCATTCCTGGTATTGGCTACCCAAAACCCGATCGAGCAGGAAGGCACCTATGAACTGCCCGAAGCCCAAGTGGACCGTTTCATGCTGAAGGTGGTTATTTCCTATCCCAAAAAAGAAGAAGAAAGGCACATCATCCGTTATAATCTGAATCCCGGCGGGATGCAGCAGGTACAGCCGGTCGTGCACACCGAAGAGATACTCCGCGCCCGCCAACTGGTGCGCGAGGTATATATGGACGAAAAGATCGAGCAATATATTCTTGATATTGTATTTGCTACCCGTTTCCCGGAAGAGTATAAACTGAACAAACTGAAGCCGCTGATCAGCTATGGCGCTTCTCCACGCGCGAGCATCAGCCTGGCCCTGGCGGCGAAGGCGTATGCCTTTATCAAGCGCCGCGGTTATGTGATCCCCGAAGACATCCGCGCCGTTTGTCACGATGTAATGCGTCACCGTATCGGCATCACCTATGAAGCAGAGGCCGAGAACATGACCAGCGAACAGATCCTCAATGAGATATTGAATGTAGTGGAGGTACCGTAGTTTAATTTGCTAATGAGATAATTAGCTGATGTGCTAATGATCCCTCGCGACAGGCATTAGCTAATACATCGCTGTTGTCCGGTAAAAATCAAGCACGTTGCTGCTCGGAAGGAGCGTTGGATTTATAGCCTAATGAGATAATTAGCAGATGTGCTAATGGTTCCCCATGACGGGCATTAGCTAATAAACACATCAGCTAATTGGCTAATTCGAACGGCCCAACGCTGTTTCCAGTTCTTCGATCCGGGCTGCTAATGCCGGAGCGGGGTTATTATTTTTTGTCTCAGCCAGGTAGCGGGCAGACTTGTCGCGGTTGCCCATGTTGAAATAGATCCCGGCCAGGTTCAGGGATGCAATGGCGCGGTCGTGTTTTGTTCCTAATACGAAATTAAGCGCCTATTAAAAGTGGGGAGCATCGATATGGAAATTGTTTTTAAGCGCTTCGAAAAGGCCTGCCGCGAGATAGTAATAGGCTTTTTGTGTTTTAGCGAGGTATTTGGGGTATTTTGTTTTGCGTAATGTCTCTTCGGCAGCAGCAAAATCATTTTTCCCCAATTTACGCAATGCCATAAAGACCGTTCCGTTCATGAAAAATCCAAGCACTTGGAAGACCGGTATGCTCAGGAACAATGCGCCCAGCATCCAGTTGCCTGTAGAAAAAAAATAAAGGGCGGAAATAAATCCGCTCGCAGAAAGGATAATGCGTGTTGTCAATGATAACATGGCGGCAAATTACGGTATTTGCAGTATTTCTCCCGTTAAGAAATAGATCATTTTAATTAGCTAATCAGCCAATGTGCTGATTAGCTAATATCTGTCGCGAGGGATCATTATCACATCAGCTAATTATCACATTAGCTAATTAAAATAACATATAACACTTGGCTTTAGAGCCGCTTTTTTGATTTTGTAGCGAGCGTCTGACCGGCGCTCATACTATTTCAGCCAATCAATCATTCCCTGTACCTTTGCCGGGTTATATGCTACAACATTATTGCTCATCGCTGATTGCATACCAAAGGCTGCCCACACAGGAAGTCCGGGTAGGCGACCTGCTCATTGGGAGCGAGCATCCCGTACGTGTGCAGACCATGACCACCACCGACACGATGGACGTGGCAGCTACCGTGGCGCAGTGCATCCGGTGTATTGAAGCGGGCGCCGAACTGGTACGCATCACGGCGCCCAGCAAGAAAGAAGCTGAACAACTGCAGCATATCAAGAACGCTTTACGGAAACAGGGTTACCGTACGCCGCTTGTCGCCGATATTCACTTCACACCCAACGCAGCAGAGGCCGCCGCCCGGATCGTGGAGAAAGTACGCGTTAATCCCGGCAACTATGTTGACAAGAAAAAGTTTGATTTTATTCAATACACAGATGCCGATTACCAGATGGAGCTGGAGCGCATCCGCGACCGGTTTACGCCGCTGGTGCGCATCTGCCGGGAATATGGCACGGCCATGCGTATCGGCACCAACCACGGCTCGCTCAGCGACCGGATCATGAGCCGCTACGGCGATACGCCGATGGGTATGGTGGAAAGCGCTATGGAGTTTTTGCGGATCGCACGGGATGAAAACTATCACCAGATAGTGCTGAGCATGAAGAGCAGCAATCCGATCGTTATGGTACAGGCATACCGGTTGCTGGTGCGGCAGATGAATGAGGAATTCGGCATTTGCTATCCGCTGCATCTCGGCGTTACCGAAGCCGGCGACGGCGAAGACGGACGTATTAAAAGTGCCATCGGCATCGGCGCCTTGCTCGAAGACGGTATCGGCGATACGATACGGGTTTCGCTTACGGAAGATCCGGAATTTGAAATTCCCGTTTGTCGGGATATGGTACAGCGTTATACCAACCGGCATATGCATACGCCGGTCTCCGTTGAAGCATACAATGACCTGCCGCTGCCTTATGACCCCTTTACCTATAAACGCAGGGAAACCATCCAGGTACAGAAAACCGGCGGACAACATGTGCCGGTTGTCGTTGCATCGCTGCAGGAGCCGGAAGACATTGCCCATGAAGACCTGGCCAATATCGGCTACCGTTATGATGCAGCAACCGACAAATGGAACATCGGCGATGCGGCAGCAGATTTTATCTATACCGGGAGCAGGCTGCCGCAGTTTGCCTTACCCGGCACCTTACAGGTGATCTGTGATTATGACCATTGGAAAACACTTGAAAATAAAGACGGCATTTACCCGCTGATACAGGCAGACAACATAAAAAAGGAATTGCTCCCGTCGCCGGACCAGATTTATTTTCTCGAAGCCGATGCTGAGAAGGATCAGTCATTCCTCTCCTATATTGCCGCATACCCACAGGCTGTGCTTTGCCTGAAAAGCAGCAACCTGCATGCGATGGCATCCGTGCGCCGCCTGCTGGCGGAGCTGGTATCCCGCAGCATTAAAAATCCGGTGATCCTGATCGTTGAGAGCGCTGCCGCATCAGTAGATGAGCAGTTGATCCATTTTGCCACAGAAACCGGCGGCCTCATGCTCGACGGATTCGGAGACGGCATCTGGCTGCGCAACCAACCGGATGCAATACGGAACATGCGCGTCAGCGGACGGACGTACCTGGAGGTAACCAGCAACCGGCAATTCCTGAACAATACGGCCTTTTCCATATTACAGGCGACGCGCACGCGCATCAGCAAGACGGAATATATCAGTTGCCCGAGCTGCGGACGTACCCTCTTTGATCTGCAGGAGACCACCGCAAAGATCCGTGCGGCCACCCATCATCTGAAAGGCGTGAAGATCGCGATTATGGGCTGCATTGTAAACGGCCCCGGAGAAATGGCAGATGCCGACTTCGGATACGTAGGCAGCGGCCCGGGCAAGATCACGCTGTACAAAGGCAAGGAAGTGGTAAAGCGGAATGTGCCCAGCGAAACGGCCGTATCGGAGCTGATCGGGTTACTGAAAGAAAATGATGCCTGGATCGATCCGTCATAATGTAGAGACAGGGCATGCCCTGTCTCTACGGATCGTCATTATTACCTATTTTTGTTCCTTTCACCGGAAAAACGATCGCCCTACATGCGCGCCGCATTCATCGTACTATTTACCATAATGCACTTTACAGTTGTTGCCCAGCAGCCCTCCCGGTCTGAGCTGGAAAAACAACGGCAGCAACTCCTCCTGTCTATTAAAGAAACCGAGGAGCAACTGGCGGCGACCAAGAAAGATCAAAAGGCCACACTCAGCCAGTTGCGGGGTCTGCAGGCAAAGCTGAATGCCCGGCAGCGTCTTATCAGCAACATCAACCAGGAGATCAGCAATATCGACCAGAACATCCGTTCTTCTGCAGGAGAAGTGGCACAGCTCCAGCAAAGGCTGGAACAGCAGCAGATCCGGTATGCACAATCCATCCGGTATGCCTACAAGCACCGCAATTCATACAACACGCTGGTGTTTATATTCTCTGCACAGGATTACAATGAGGCGCTGCGTCGCATGAAATACCTGAAAAAATACAGGGATTACCGGAAAGACCAGGTCAATGAGATCAAACAGACACAGGCAAAACTGGAAAACAAAATAGGTGTATTAAACACACAGAAGTTACAAAAGAATGCGCTGCTCAATACAGAAGAACAGCAACGGGAAGAACTGCAGAAAGAGTCAAACGAAACAAACAGCGTAGTAAAGCAACTGAAAGGGCGGGAGAAAGAGCTGGCCCGAGACATTGAACGCAACCGGCGTGCCGCCCGCCAGGTAGATCAGCAGATCAACAAGATCATCCAGCGGGAGATAGAGCTGGCCAGAAAGAAAGCGGAAGAAGAGGAAAGAAAACGGAAAGAGGAAGAGCGGCGGAAAGAAGAAGAACGGCGAAAAGCTGCAGAGCTGGCGGCCAAATCACAATCATCCACTTCGCCGGACGGCACTACTTATGGCAATGTAAAACTGAATACGGGATCCGGTACCGGTACTCCTGCGCCTAAAACGACAACAACGCCGGCCACAAAAACGCCGGCTGCCGATAAACCGGCCGACCGGCCAATTGCCGCTGCCACACCCGCCCCCAAAGCTGCGCCGCTGTCCTATTCGCTCTCGCTGACCCCGGAAGTTGCAGCGCTGTCCAACAGCTTCGAAGCCAATAAAGGCAAACTGCCCTGGCCGGTTGAAAAAGGATTTATCTCCCTCGGGTTCGGGCCATATAAGCACCCTACCGAAGCCCGTATCATGCTTGACAATGCAGGTGTCAGCATCAATACCAGCCGGAATGCCGTTGCCCGCGCCGTATTTGCGGGCACCGTAAGCAGCTCCTTCTTTGTGTCCGGAGCAGGATGGACGGTAGTGATCAGTCACGGCCAATATTACACAGTGTACAGCGGGCTTTCGCAGGTTTCCGTGGAGAAAGGGCAGTCGGTGACCATCAAACAACCGGTAGGGATCGTTGCCGATAATGAGGAAGGCGTACCGGTGATCAACTTCCAGGTATGGAAGGTGGGCGCCAACAACAAATCCTTTAAGATCGACCCCGCCGGGTGGATCGCACGATGAGCATCAGACGGTGGCGGTATCAGTCAATCAGTATATTTCCCGTCATTTCCGCCGGAATCGGGATGCCCATGTAGTGCAGGATGGTAGGTGCAATATCTCCGAGCTTACCCGGCCGGAGTACGCCCCGGTAATCATTTGATATCAGGAATAGCGGCACAGGATTCAATG
>JBEBVQ010000092.1:0-8112 GCA_040392625.1 Taibaiella soli
CCAATCAGCTAATGTCTATCGCGAAAAATAATTAGCTAATCAGCACATCAGCTAATTGGCTAATCAACTTATTAATAAAACCGGTTGCGCAGCCTTTTGTTCCAGTAACGGAGCAACAGGAAGGCAAACAGCATACCGCCGAGGTGAGCAAAATGCGCTACATTATCGCCCGCAGAATTGCGTATGCCTGCGTAAAGCTCGAACAGTGCGTAAAATGCGATGAAATATTTTGCCTTTACCGGCACGAAAAAATACAGGTATATCAATGTATTGGGGAACAGATACCCAAAGGCAAACAATACACCGAAAACCGCTCCTGACGCGCCCACCGTTGCCTGATCGTAAATGCCTTGCACATAGCCCTGTGTGGTATAATAGCCATTCAGATAATCATTGATCCAGATCGCAGATTCACGGCTGTACCGCATATTAAACGGATCCTGGCTCCACCGTGCCATGAGGTTATTCACCCGTTCCGGTTCATTTACATATTTGCCAACATGCTGCTGGAGGAACTGGTTAAACTGATCAAGCGTAGGGTTGGCCTGGTAGGCCATAAAGGCTTTTTCCACAATACTGAATTCATAATGCAGCACGGCAAGGTGGCAGATGGCTGCGCCCAATCCACAGACAAAATAAAAAAGCAGGAAGCGTTTCGGCCCCCACATATTTTCAAGTATGGAACCGAACATCCACAAGGCAAACATGTTCGAGAAGATGTGCAGCAGGGTGCTCTGCAGCATAGCCGGGTTGGCGCTGCCGTGCATGAACATATGCGTGAAGAACTGCCAGGGCTGGAAATAGTTTGACTTCCAGTAGTGCAGCCCGAAATAATCGGCCAGGTCAAAACCACGGCTGCCCAGGATCAGTTGCAGGATCACCACAAGCACATTAATGATAATGATGTTCTTAACAACAGGCGGGAGTATCTGGAATCCCGTAGGCCTGAATTCTCTCATAGATATTACTTTTAGCGCTGCCGGGAAATACGGCGGAGCGGATTCGGAGTACTGTCTGCCAAAATTATTCTATTAGAGGTAGGTGTCAAAAATTATCCCGGAAAAATCTCCTTTTCCCCTTTCTGCCACACCGCCGGGGCAGCATAGCAATACCAGCCCTAATAATCTTAACTTTGCCTGAAATATAGGCGAAATAACGGAAATGATTGCAATTGACCATGTGCTGCTAAGCGACGAAATCGTAGAAGAGGAGTTTGTTTGTGACCTCAACAGTTGCAAAGGAGGCTGTTGTGTTGACGGCGACTGCGGTGCGCCGCTGACGGAAGCCGAGACACAAATACTCGAAACAATCTATCCGAAGATCAAAGCGTACCTGCCCGAAGCTTATGTGGCTGAAATAGAGCGCCAGGGCGCCCATGTCATGGATGATGAATACGGCCATGTGACGCCTACTGTTAATGGCGGCATCTGCGTATATGCCTATACGGATGATGCCGGCATTGTGAAATGCGGTATTGAAAAAGCCTGGAATGAGGGTGTCATTGATTTTCGGAAACCTATATCCTGCCACCTCTACCCCATTCGCGTGAAGGAAAGGGATGGATATGATCTGGTGAATTATGCGCCGCGCAAGCAACTTTGTAAACCTGCCTGTAAGCTGGGCCGGCAATTAAAAGTGCCGGTTTACAAATTCCTGAAAGAACCGATCATCCGCAAATACGGTGAAGCATTCTACGAAGCGCTGGAGGCAGTAGGCGAAAAGATGAGGTCGTCTTAATTAGCTGACTCATACATAAGCCCCATATTCCATAGCATAAAGGCCCACTTGTCGGCATGTTCGTCAATGATCATGCTTGTAGGCTTGCCTGCGCCATGTCCTGCATTGGTCTCGATCCGTATAAATGCGGGATTAGGACAAGACTGCACTGCTTGTAATGCAGCTGCAAACTTGAAAGAATGCGCAGGTACAACCCGGTCATCATGATCGGCAGTCATGATCATCGTGGCAGGATAACAGGTGCCTTTCCGTGTATTATGTACCGGCGAATATTTATACAGATATTCAAACATTTCCCTGCTGTCATCAGCCGTGCCGTAATCGTATGCCCAGCCGGCGCCGGCAGTGAATTTATGATAGCGCAGCATATCAAGCACCCCTACTGCCGGGAAGCACACACGAAACAGATCCGGTCGCTGCGTCATACACGCACCGACAAGCAGACCACCGTTAGATCCGCCGCTGATCGCCAGGTATTCTTTTGACGTAAATTTTTCTTTGATCAGATATTCGGCGGCTGCAATAAAATCGTCGAATACATTTTGCTTCTGCTGCTTCGTCCCGGCCACATGCCAGGCATCACCATATTCACCTCCGCCACGCAGGTTTGCCACCACAAATATCCCTCCCTGCTCCATAAACACAAGGTTACTGATACTGAATGAAGGCGTAAGGTTTATATTAAATCCGCCATAGCCATACAACATCACCGGATTTTTGCCATCCTGCCGGAGACCCTTCTTATAGGTCAATATCATAGGCACGCGGGTGCCATCCTTTGAATGATAAAATACTTGCCTGCTTTCATATTGCGAAGGATCAAACTTTACATCCGACTTCTTATATACTTCCGAAGCCCCGCTGCGGATATCATAATGGAAGATCGTCGGCGGATATACATAAGAAGTAAAGGTGTAATAAAGTGTCGTATCTTCCTGCTTGCCTCCAAAACCGCCGGCAGTGCCCAGTCCGGGCAATGTGATCTCACGCTCTTTCTTCCCGTCCAGGCTGTATTGAAAGACCTGGGAGACAGCATCACGCACATATTGTGCAAACAGTTTTTTTCCACAGGAAGAGACCGATAACGGGAAAGAAGTTTCCGGGATCAGATCCTTCCATTTTTCCGGAGCCGGGTCTGCAGCATCGGCTACCACTACCTTCCGGTTGGGCGCTCCCATATTGGTCAGGATATACAGCTTGCCGGCTGCCGCATACACAACGCCCTGCTCGTGCTCAAAACCCGTGACGACAGGGCGTATGGGAGCATTGGCAATTCCAAGATCCCGGATATACAACTCATTGCCGTAGGTAGCATTGGCCGCAGAGATAATCAGGTAGCGTTCATCTTCCGTCACTTCTCCGCTTATATAACGCCGTGGCGTCTGATCGCCGCCAAAAACAAGTATATCATCTTTCTGGTCGGTACCGAGCTTATGGAAATACAGCTTATGCTGCTCCGTTTTTCCGGAAAGTACGCTGCCGTCCTCCGGTTTATCATAACTGCTGTAATAAAAGCCCTGGTTGCCCCGCCAACTGGTACCGCTGAATTTTACATTCATCAGCGTATCTCCCACCTGTTTACCGGTTTCGGTATCCAGCACGATCACCTTACGCCAGTCGGAGCCGCCCTCGGATATCTGGAAAGCACACAAAGAGCCGTCTTTGGTAAATGACATCCCGGCAAGTGATGTGGTACCGTCTTTTGAGAATTTATTCGGATCAAGGAATACTTCGGGCGTCCCACCGTCTTTCTGCCGGTAAAGGACATATTGATTCTGGAGGCCGTCATTCTTATAATAATAAGTATATGCTCCTTCGCGGAACGGCGCACTGAATTTTTCGTAATTCCACAATTCGGATAGACGTTTCCGGATGGCATCGCGGAACGGTATCCGGTCGAGATAAGCATTGGTCACTTCGTTCTGACGCCGTACCCAATCTTTCGTATCCTCTGCCATATCATCCTCCAGCCAGCGATACGGATCGGCAACCGTCGTACCGAAGAATTGATCGGTTTGCGCAACTTTTTTTGTCACCGGGTATGAACCGGTGAAATCCGCCTGTTGCTGTGCAGTTGCAGACATCATACTCATGAAACAGAAAAAAGAAAAAACAGGAATTTTCATATCACTTTATTTAGCTACGGCATCCGGTCCGGATCAGGCACCGAAAGTAATACCCTTTGCCGATAAAAAGCAAAACTCCGGGGTTTTCAATATGAAATACCCCCTTTCAGGGGGATGACAAAACCACGCAACCACAGTATCCGCACAGCAAATGCACTATTTTATTAAAACACTCTGTTAAATATGTACATTTAGACATTATACTATTGTATGCAGCGACCAGAGCACCATAAATGGAGTTATTTTTGCAGATAATTTTTATTAACAATCTTTCCGCTACCTGAGCCGGTTATATAAAATACTCCGCGGTATGCTGCTGGTCTTGATCAGCACCTTCGTACTGCTTGCATTACTGGTGAATCTGACACCGGTGCAGCAGTTTATTGCCCGGAAAGCAACAGGAATATTATCGGAGCAACTGAACACAACGGTACATATCGACTACATCCGGATAGACCTGCTGAACCATGTGCTCATCCGGGGATTGTATATTGAAGACCATGCCGGAGACACTTTACTCTATGCAGGAGAAGCGGAAGTCCGTATTACAGACTGGTTCATGTTCCGCCGCGGCACACCGGTGCTCAGATATGCGGGACTGAAAAACACGTATGCGCATCTGTACCGTACCCCTCAATCGCCGGACTGGAATTATCAATTCATTATAGACGCTTTCGATACAGGGGAAAAAGACACCATAGCCGGGAAACCATTTGAAATCGACCTGGAGAAGATCTCTCTCGACCAGGTGCGTTTCCATATGAACGATGCCTGGGCGGGCAGCGATATCAATCTCGACATCGGCAGTGCAGCGCTGGACATTCACACGCTGGACATTAAACGGAAGAAACTGGATGCTGACGGTATCAACATCGGCGGAACTACCGTATATGTAAGAAACTATGCCGGAGGGAAACCCAAAAGCACCGTTCCGCGGGCGCCTTATATAGATACTACGCCGTTTAACCCCGGCGGCTGGACGGTTTCCGTAAACAACCTGGCTCTTGAAGAAAGTGCCTTCCGGCTCGATGCAAGCGATCGCCCTCCCACACCAGATGCATTCGACCCGGCGCATATCAACATCCGGGAAATCACACTGCGCGCTGCAGGCATTACGATCGAAGGCGACACCATACGCGGCAACATTAATCAAATGGCTGCAAAAGAACGTTCCGGATTTGTATTGAAAAACTTCAGTGCAGACGTCAGCGTATCGCCAAACGCCTCCATTTGTAATGACCTGTATATAGAAACCAACAACAGCAAACTGCAGCGCTATTATGCAATGCACTATACCCGGTTCCCCGATTTTACAGATTATGTGAACCGTGTACGCATGACCGCCGATCTCCGGGATGCCATTGTAGATGCACGTGATGTCGCTTATTTTGCCCCCGCACTCCGTACACTCTACCCTGCCTTGCTGAATGTCAACGGGCATATAGACGGCACAGTATCCCGGCTGACGGGAACGCAACTGTATGTTACGGACGGTGCAACAATGATCAGCGGCGATATTGCAATGACCGGGCTGCCGGATATCGACAATACATTTATAGATTACCGGCACGGCGAATTGCGCACCAGCGGACCAGCCATACTGCGTTATGCATCGTCGCTCAGGAATCATCCCGCCATAGCCCTCGAAAAGCTGTCCTATGCTTTATTCCAGGGGGATTTCACCGGATATATCAACCGGTTTGCAACTAAAGGTGTATTGAATACAAACCTCGGTATGCTGCGTTCAGATATTCACCTGCTGTTACCCGGCGACAACAGGAAGCCGGAGGAATTTGAAGGGCGCCTGTCCACAGAAAGCCTGAACCTGGGGCCACTGCTGCGGATGCCCTATCTCGGGCCGGTATCTATGCGTGCCGATGTAAAAGGGAAAGGGTTCGATCCGGAAACCGCGGCTGTTACTTTCCAGGCAAATATCACCGGGCTTAGTCTGAAGGGATACAATTACCGGAACATCCTGGCAGAAGGCCTCCTGGCACAAAAGATCTTTGAAGGAAAACTATTGGTAGATGATCCCAATCTGGCGTTGGCATTTGATGGCAGCATGGATTTCAGCACACCCAAACAACTTCGATTTAATGCCCGGGCCAACCTGCTTCAGAGTGATCTGCATGCACTACACCTCACCGGCGACACCATCAAGCTGACTGCAGACTTCGACCTGGACTGTGTGGCCAGCACGATTGATGATTTCTCCGGACAGGCGCGCCTGTATAATATCAATATGACCCGGAACGAATATCGCGTAGATCTTGATTCAGTTTATGTAAATGCAGGAGAAACAGGCAACGGGCAAAAATTCATCAGCATCCGAAGTAATGATCTCACCGCATCCATACAAGGCAATTATAACCTTTCCGGCCTGCCCTATTCGGTACAGCACTACCTGTACGCCTATCTGCCCAACTATATTCCCGCTCCCGAAGAAGAAGCGCCGCCGCAGGACCTGACATTCGACATACGCACCCGGAATATTGATCGCGCACTCGCTGTGATGGTACCCGGACTGGACGGATTTAACAATGCGGCCATAAACGGATCGCTCAATACTACGACACAGCAACTGACCTTGGATGCCAACATTCCGTACGGACGATATGAAAACGTACATATAACCGGCACTACGATCACCGGCTCCGGCGACTACCGGAAACTGAGATTGAACGGGCAGGCAACCAGGCTGACGATCGGAGACAGCGCACTCAGCATGCCGTTATATATCAATACTATACTCGGGAGCGATTCATTACGTTTCCGTATTGCCACCTCAGAATCCGACACCAAAAACAACGGATCCGCAATCATCAACGGACGTGCCTATGCCCGCGGGGATTCGCTGCACCTTTCATTCCTGCCTTCGGAATTTTACCTCGGCGGCAACCGGTGGGATATCCCGGCCGGTAATGAAATTGTATTCAGCAAGCAATACCTGGAGATCAACAACCTTTCCATGCGCTCCGGCCTGCAACAGATAAGCGCCGCAACCGTGCGCAACAACCAATCCATTAATATAGACCTGACCAATCTCGACTTATCACAACTGAACATGATCAAATCCCTGGAAAGATATGATCCGGACGGCAGACTGTCAGGGACGGTAAATCTGTCGAATATCTATACCGAACCGATGATCCTGGGGGAATTGACTGCCACCGGCGTTACATCCGGCAAGGAGGCAATAGGCAAGATCCACCTGGCAGGACGCTATAATATCAAAAAGAAATTTGCCCTGCTCCAGACCGGATCGGGTATTTTCCGCAGCACTTCTTCTATGACTTTGTCGGGCGCTTTCGGTATTGATAGTACGAATGCAGGGAAAGTAAGAGGAAATATACAGTTCAACAGCGCTCCGCTCGCCTGGCTGTCGCCGTTCCTCCAGGATTATGTGAGCGACCTTGGCGGTACGCTCAACGGTGTGGTACAATTACGCGGCGCTACTGCCGCACCCAACATATCCGGAGAAGTATCACTAAGCAATGCCACGGTACACGTGGATTATCTGGGCACCAGCTATACGATCCCCAAAGCCGGGATTTCTGTTGACAACCAGCGTATCTCTATAGACAGGGTCACACTCAAAGACCAATATAATAATGAAGCCGTGCTCACCGGCGGGATCAGACATGAACATCTCAGGGATTTCGTATTGCAGCTCAGGCTTACGTCAGATAAATTTGAGGTCGTCAATCTGAAAGAGCATGAAAGCCACAACTTTTACGGTCACCTGATCGCCAAGGTATCATCCATGTCGGTTACCGGCCCGGTAAATGACATAAGGATGTCGATACAGGCGACGCCTGCCGCTGCATCCCAGTTGTACCTCCCGATGAGCTCGGGACAGGACGTAGGCTCCTACAGTTATGCATCGTTCAAAACCTACGGAACCGAACAGCAGAAAACAACTCCGGCAAACAAGAACAAATTCAGCATCAGCATCAATGCCATGGCCACACCGGATCTGACCATGACTATGATCCTCGACCCGGCTACGGGCGATGCCATCAATGCCACCGGATCAGGCAACGTGTCACTGCAGATCAGTCCGGATCAGGATCTCGGCATCCATGGCGCTTACCAGATCTATGAAGGAGATTACACCTTCACATTCAGACGGCTGGCCTTCCGGAGGAGGTTTATTATCAACCCGGGCAGCAATATCATATTCGGCGGTTCCCTGGCCAAAACAACCCTGGACGTAAATGCCACATACCGTACCATGGCGCGGCTTTAT
>JBEBVQ010000093.1:0-8064 GCA_040392625.1 Taibaiella soli
TTTTGAATCCTGAATTTAAAAAACCAGCTCTGTTCCCAAAGGTATATGATTATCATCATACTTATCCGTCAGTTTGAAGTAATACCGGGTGCCGGCCTGTGTGTGCATCAGGCTGAGCCTGCGGCAGGTAATATCAATTGCCATAGACCGGTGGTTCCGTAAACGCCCCTTATTGATCTTTCCCGATGCTTCCCTGCCTATCCCGTTATCAGATACACGACAATACAACACGTCCTTTTCCTTGTAAAATGATATAACTATTTCGCCTGTCCGGTCTGTCAGGTGCATCACACCATGCTTGATGGCATTCTCAACAAACGGCTGTACCAGCATCGGCGGGATCTGAATCGCAGAAATATCCAAACCGGGATCTGCCGAAACATTATAGACAAATTTTCCGGGTGTCCGTACCATTTCCATGTCCAGGTATTTTTTAAGCAATTCGATTTCTTTTGAGAGGAGCACAAACTGATTGTGGCTCAGCTCAAGCGACAAACGCATCAGCTTGGCAAAACGTGAAATAATAGACGCTGCCGTCATTTTTTCTTCTTTCAGGATAGCCGCCTGCGCGGTATTCAGAACGTTAAATATAAAATGCGGGTTGATCAGCATGGTTAATGCCCTTTGCTGGCTCTCCACCAGCTCCAGTTGTATCTGGTTGTTTCGTTTAAGCACCTGCAGACGGTGCCGGAAAATCAAATAAGCCAAAAGCAAAAGCAGCATACCGGAAGCGGCCGGGAACCACCATTGCTGCCAGAACGCCGGCGCAACCTGGAATGCATAATAAGTTGCCGGCGCAAGGAACCTGCCGTAGGCATCGGCCACCTGAAGTTCAAACACATAGTTACCCGGCGCAAGATGCTTGAATATTGCCTCACGCGAAGTTGTACGATACCATTGCTCATCTATGCCCTTCAGCCTGTACCGGAACAATTGATTCTGACCATTGGCCAGATTCACACAATTGAAAGCAATTTTAAGCTCCTTCTGATTATGTTTAAATGCACCCTGATCTGTCCTGTTCTGGACAACCCCATCAACTGAAACAAACATGATCTCCGGCTTGCCAAACGGCGTCAGCGGATTAGAAAGCAACTCTTTTTCAATCGTGACCATCCGGTCAACCCACCTGAAATACAACCAGCCGTCTGAGATAATCAATTCGTTAATCGCCAGCGTTGGTAATCCCCAATGTTCATCGTAATGTATCAGGTTGAAGCTGTCTGCCACCGGCTCTACTCTACTGATCCCGTCATTGGTAGCCAGCCATATGGTATCGCCCTCCACTTCAATATTGTTGATTATAGTAGCGCGAAAGCTGCGCTTTTTTGTAATGACATGCTGCACCTGCCCGTCTTTAAAAACGATCAGGCCGTTTCCCAGTGTAGCCACTACCATCCGCCCGTCCGCAAGAGTCTGGATCCGCACCACACGGTCTTTAAACAAGCTTTCCCGGCTTCCACCCTGTCCAAATAACGATATCGAATCACTTCCATAAACAAACAACCCATCATACGTCCCAACCCACACGCGCCTTTGGCGGTCCCTATACACACTCGTAATACGCCGTCCTTTTAACTCCTTCCAGATATCAGGCGGGATATTATAAAAAGAGTCGGCTTTTGTCAGTTTTGGCAGCAAGGAGGTGTTGATGTAGTAAATATCGGAAATGGATTTCCCGGACAAACCCGCTTCTTTCCGTTTCCCCCTAACCTCTTCGACAAAAGCCTGTTCAAGAGAAGGCCAGCCGGGGCCTACGGATCTGCGGCCTGTATGGGCATATATTGTTTTGACCCGCTCGCCCGATTTAAACAATTGCATTTCTCCACTTTGATATCCGACATATACAGTATCCTTCAGCTTAAACCATACGCTGATCTTTCCTTCACCTTCCCATATCCTTGCTCTTGAAATATAGGTATAATAGAGGCCTTTTTCATTAGTAGCCAGCCAAACACCGCCTTGCTTGTCCTTTTGAATCGCCATGACTGACAGATCTGCCAGCCAAACCCGGCCTTGCACAGGCTGCATGGTTTCGCCCTCCAATTGATACAGGATGGCTCCTCCATTCTTAAACCCGATCAGCACTTTGCGCCCTTCCATATGGCAGGCAGAGAGGATCGGATAAGGTAAGACATGCTCCCCGATCAACCTGCCCGCCCGGTAAACCAGGACCTTATCCCCAAGAAAAAGGAGATCAGTTCCCTCTACCCGGAGCCATTCCATCCCCGTCAAACCCGACAAAAAAAATGTATCAACCGATTGTGACGCCCCCCAGTCTATATGCAGGGGAATGACACCCTGCCCCATTTCATGGGTTGCTTCCCCCGTCCATCTCCTGTGCATTCCGGTTTTCTTTTCCAGATAAATTCCCCTGGGCCTCGGATCCCGGATTGTTCTCCCATCCGGGGTGATCAAAACGATCCCCAACGCATCGTTTCCGAGCCATACAGAATCATTCCGGGCATGAAAAGAATTAATGGTGTAATAATTATTGCCGTATAGCTCCTGTAGCTTATCGTTATGAGTATATGCTTTCAGCTGCCCGTTTTCATATACTGCAAGCTGTGCTTTAAGACCCGTAAAATACAGTCGGTCACTCCCATAATCTTTATAGATACCAAACCAGGGATACACTGCGGGCATGCCTTCGACGGGCATCTCTGTAAAATGATACCCGTCGAACCGGACAATACCGCGATCTGATGTGATCCATAAATAACCTTTCTGATCCTCATGTAATCCATACACTTCATTGCTGGGCAAATCTTTTCCAACAGAGAAATGTTTAAAATACAAAATACTCTGCTGCGCAGAAGTTATCCACGGGCAAATAAAAAACAACCCTATGATACACAAAAGGCTTCTTTTCATAATTAGCCCGGACAATATAGATAAAAAATCAGTCCGGCTAAATCACCGGCCGCAAATTCCCTTATTTCAATCCGAGGTACTCCGCTAAGGGAAATATACGCCATCGTACTTATGCACATCCGCCGGAGCAATGGTCGATCCATACTGCGCATTGATCGTGCGGATTATTTCATTAGCGACCAGCGCATAGCCACGTGGTGTCAGATGGATGCCATCAAGTGAAAAAGCTCCGCCCGTGACGAACGCCGCGGAAAAGTCAACGCCGTTGTAAACAATGCCGGCCTGCAGCGTCCTCAGGTAGCCTCCCACATCCATATAAGCCAGCCCATGCTTCTGTGCGGCGTTATAGATCACCTGGTTAAACGCAGCAGTGGCGGTCTGTATATTATTCACTTCCTCCGCATCAAGCACATAACGATCAGGGAGGGGCTTGCGCGCGCCCCAGCCGGCACATTTCAATGAATCCTGCGGTACGGAAAACAGGATCAGCTCACCGTCCCTGGCCGGTCGTACACCGCCCGGCGCCTGCGCATCTTCAATAATAAAATAATTGGCGCCGGCTGCAAAGCTGATGCCTGATGATGCATACAATCCAGACAATGCCGCAGCCTCTGTTTCATCCAATATCAATCCTTTTGCCGGGATGGTTGTAAAGTACGGGATGGCTGTGATATCGGGCACACTCAGCAGGATGCCCTTCGCGCCCGTTGCTGTGAGCGTATCCACGATCATCTCATAAATGGTGGTAAAGCTGGATAAGGGGGAAATATCCGAAGGCAACACACCACCGGCGCCATTCCCTTCCCCTCCCCCCAGCGCATAACCCAGCACATCATTACCGCCCAGCCAGATGCTGAAAAAAGTCGGGGTGATTTTCAGGGTTACATCCAAAGGTGTTTCCGTCATAGGGTCTTCATAAAACCGGTAGGCAAATCCGGCCTGGGCAAATGCATATGCCACCGCAGCATAACCCGGCATCAGGTAGTCGATACAGCGCATTCCCGGGACAGCCACATTATTAAAAGGCCCTTGTGTCGCAATGTTCACCATGCTGCCGGCAGTATCCACCATCCCTTGATAAGCAACCGGCTTAAGTGAAATGGCGCCGTCGCACCCGGCAGTATTACCTAAAACGCGCCTGAGCGATGGCCAGCCTGCATCGCCCGGCAATAATGGCTGCTTAAAATCGCCGCCTCCGGCCATCCTGAATTGCTCTGCTAATATCGCCGGGTACGAATGGCTCTGCCCGCTACGGCTCAGTGTACCGTCCGCATATCCTGCTGTAAGTGAATTCCCAAGCGCTACATACGTAGTAAAATCTGCAGATCCGCTCTGCGGCGCCTCCGGCTCAATACCAGGCTTACAGGCCGCCAATCCGGCAGAAACAACCAGCGCCGCTATATATAGCTGCTTCATCATTGTGTTTAAGGATTTAAAAATCATATGACACCGCCAGCCCGGGTATTACAGTTTTGATCTGGTACGCACCCTGAAAATTTGCAGGTTCATAAGCTGCTTCTCTTTTTTTCGTAGTGGTATAGTTCAGCGCGGCGAGCACCGTCAGTTGCGGTAAAGGACGGTAACTGACGCCGCAGGATAACGACATCCGATCTGCATCAACCGCATCCGGAGCAACCAGGTGATCCTGCGCCGGGCTTGGGTCATAAGCACCGCCGGCCATTACGGCAATGGCCGGTGCGATATGGTAATGTCCTCCCAAACGGAAAGCCACCGTATTTTTATAATCGCGCGGCTCACTGCTTCCCTGCAAAACTTCGGTCGTATGCTTAAAATCAAATTTCAGCGAATCATAGGTCTTCCATTGGGCAAAAACCACATCCCCCTGTACGGTCAGTTTCTTTGTAATCTTATATCCGGCGCCTACCGTGAGTACACCAGGCAGAGGTATTTCTGTTGTAAAAAAAGTATTGGGAAAATTTGCAGCAAGCGAAGACGGCACTGAAAAAGAAGCAGATCCCTGCTTCACTTTCATCCGCACCCCCGACCGGTAGGCTACACCGAATTGCAATTTATTTGTAGCCCTCACCTGTACGCCTGCATTAAACCCGACACCCTGTGCATTCCCTTTCAACACAGCCTGCCCATCATTTCCCGCAGCATCCTGGAGCGGTATGCCCCGCTCTATCTCCATAGACCCGGTTCCATACACAAAACCGGCGCCGGCAGACACCACATCATCAATACGGTAGCTCAATGTAGGCTGTATAAATACACTGGAAAAAACAGCCGACTGCACTATATACCTGCCCCGCCAGTCATCACCCCAATCGGTATGATTACCGAACGGTGTGTACACCCCCAAACCGAGGCTCAGCCGGCTCCCTTTCTTTACAGGGCCTCCGGCATACAGCGCAAACGGCACAGAAACGCCTGGCTTTACATCCGCCTTATAATTACCTGATGGCGTTTCTATATAGCGCACCCTCGGTGCAGCGGCAAATATATTGGCATATACCTGTATCCCCTCCAGGCGCGACAGCCCCCCGGGATTATAAAAAATAGTTGAAGCATCCCAGGGTATGGCAACACCGCTGCCACCCATAGCTACCTGGCGCATACCCTGCAGGTTCAGTTGGAATGCTCCTCCCCATGCCGACGGAGATATGGCCATAGCTGCGCATGCCAGCGCGGTTATTCGTATCATTGAGTTGAGTTGTTGAACTGTTTAATCGTTGAACCGATTAATCGTTGAATCGTTAACTGATTAATCGACTCAACGAATAAACGCCTCAACGATTAAACCCTAATAACAATACTTATTCTCTGCAATCAGCTTTTCCGCGATCATGCGACGGGCAGCGACAGTATTCAGATCATCTGTCTTCGTAAAACGCCGCAACCCCATCAGCATCATACGCTTTTCATCCCCTTCGGCAAAGGCATTGATTGCATTACGCCCGGCTGTATGGATACGTCCGGCTGCATCATCCAGATACACCTGCGCCATCGCGATCTGCTCTTTTACCGCTCCTTCACCTTTCATGGACACCAGCTTTTCCACCCGCAGCAATACAGACTCGCTGACATACAGCTCGATCAGCATATCCGCGAGATACATGATCACTTCCTGCTCTTTGGAGAGTTGCTGCATCAGCTTCTGTACCGCGCTGCCTGCCGTCATCAGGATCGCCTTTTTAAATCCGGCGATATATTTTTTCTCTTTTACAAACAATCCTTCTTCGTTATCCGATCCAAAATCGGGAATGCTCATCAACTCACCTGCGACTTGCTGAGCCGGCCCCATCAGATCCAACTCTCTCTTCATAGCCCGCTTCAGCATCATGTCCACAGCCAGCAGCCGGTTGATCTCATTCGTCCCTTCAAAAATGCGGTTGATACGCGAATCACGATATGCACGATCCATCGGCGCTTCGGCGCTGTAGCCCATACCGCCGTATATCTGCACACCCTCGTCCACTACATAGTCCAGCGATTCTGAAGCGTGGACTTTAATGATCGCCGCTTCAATCGCAAACTGTTCGGTACCTTTCAACCTGGCCTGAGCTTCGTCCATACCACTTTGGATATAGGCGGCGGTAGCCTCTTCAATATTCCGGCTTGCCCGGTAAGTAGCCGATTCGGAGACATAAGTACGGATCGCCTGCTCGGCCAGCTTATATTTTATCGCTCCGTATTTTGAAATTAATCTGCCGAACTGCTCACGCTCATTGGCGTATTTGACGGACTTACTGATCACCTCTTTGGCCGCACCGATCGCAGCACCCCCCAGCTTGATCCGTCCCAGGTTCAGGATATTCACCGCGATCTTAAAACCATTACCGCGCTCAGACAGGAGATTCTCCACCGGCACCTGGCAATCGTTGAAAAAGACCTGGCGGGTAGAGCTTCCCTTGATACCCATCTTCCGTTCTTCGGCATTCAGGGTAATACCCCCAAACTCTTTTTCCACAATAAAAGCGCTCAGGTTTTTATCGTCATCGATCCGGGCAAAAACAATAAAAATATCCGCGAAGCCGCCGTTAGTGATCCACATTTTCTGACCGTTGATCATATAATGCTTTCCGTCTTCCGAAAGCGTCGCTTTTGTCTTCCCTGAGTTGGCGTCGGAGCCTGCCCCCGGCTCCGTCAGGCAATAGCAGCTTTTCCATTCACCGGTGGCCAGTTTGGGTATATATTTTTGCTTCTGCTCTTCCGTACCGTAATAGAGTACCGGCAGCGTACCGATCCCCGTATGAGCAGCAAGTGCTACTGCAAATGAATGTCCTGCGCCAATGATCTCTGTGGTGAGCATGGATGTCACAAAGTCTTGCCCCATGCCGCTGTATTTTTCAGGAATAGAAATACCAAGCAATCCCAATGCCCCTGCTTTATCAAGCAGGGCGGGCATCAGGCCTTCTTCGCCGGTATCAATACGTTCCAGGTTAGGGAGTACCTCCTGCTCCAGGAAGTCACGGCACATTTCCGCGATCATCACCTGCTCTTCGCTCCATTCTTCAGGAATAAAAACATCCTGCGCATTTGTCCGGCGGATCAGGAATTCCCCTCCTTTAATGGCCTGCTGCGGATTTGAGGTCTGAGACATGATACTTCAGTTTATTGTTAACAACACAGAGGAATAATATCATTACAAGGTACAAATATCCGGGCATATCGTAGGGGCGAATGATTATTTGGGCGAATAATTATTCGCCCCTACGATCGCTAAAACAAAAACGGCTGCCCGTTTGTACCGGTACAGCCGTTTTTATTCATGACACGGGCGAATATTTATTCGCCCCTACGGTGTCTTATTCCATATGGAAGGCGCTCCGGCCTGCAGGCCGTAATCATCCAGGGGATCCGTTTCGGGCAGGTCCATATCGCGCACATTATAGCGCAGTACCAGCCTGCCGTAAGCGCCGTAATATTCATCTGCTTCGATGATACCCGTGCCTTTTACAACCCAGCGCTCGTCCACCGTTTGTTCGGGAATGAAAATGGTATCTGCTTTTACATATGCATCCACCGCATCGATGAAAATATTCCTGAAATTCTTGATCTTCAGATCCGTTATTTCTTCACCTTTTTCTATAGAAACGGCATATTGCGCTGTCTGTGAACTGGTACCTTTCTCGAGCACCTGGTAGATCCCTTCAAATTTTTCCCGCATGATCTTTTCACATTGCGGACCCTCATAGCCGGAAGGGCAGGTACAAACACCATCATTAC
>JBEBVQ010000094.1:0-7998 GCA_040392625.1 Taibaiella soli
GGGAGTAAGACTTGTCTGTCTTCAGTTCATAGTTCCCATGCTCGTCTGTATATGTACCGGTACTGCCCGAAACAAAGGATACACTTACGAAAGGGAGAGGGTCATTGCTTTCTGCTGCGGTCACCATGCCCCGTACTACTGTTGTCTGGGCAGCGACAGAAGGAATGATCAGCAGCCATAAGCCGGCAAGCAGCGCTACAGACGCCAATTGAAAAATATTTTGGGGAAAATGTTGACGGATCACTCCATATCCCGTTTTCCGCTCAGGAGATAGATCACTGCCATCCGGATCGCCACGCCGTTCTCCACCTGATCCAATATAATAGATTGTTTGCTGTCGGCTGCGTCCGAGCTTAGTTCTACCCCGCGGTTGATCGGGCCGGGATGCATGATCACGATCTCCCGTTCCAGACTGTCGAGCATACCTTTATTAATGCCGTAGTAAATACCGTATTCCCGGAGGGAGGAAAACAGCGGCTTATGCTGGCGCTCCAGCTGGATGCGAAGCACATTAGCCACATCGCACCATTCAAGCGCTTTCTTGAGATTGTATTCCACACGTACACCCAATGCCTCCACATGCCGCGGTATCAGCGTGGGCGGACCGGAGAGCGTCACTTCCGCACCCAGCTTCTGCAGGCAGAAGATATTACTTAAAGCCACGCGCGAGTGCATGATATCGCCAATGATCGTAACCCGCTTGCCCTGTACATCTCCAAGCCGCTCCCGGATAGAATAGGCATCCAGCAGCGCCTGGGTGGGATGCTCATTGGTGCCATCGCCGGCATTGATGATCGCAGCGTCGGTATGCTGTGCGAGGAACCACGGCGCGCCGCTGGCAGCGTGCCGCATCACGATCATATCCACCTTCATGGCCAGGATGTTATGCACCGTATCGATCAGCGTTTCGCCTTTGGAAACAGAAGATCCGGAAGCAGAAAAATTCACTGTATCGGCGCTCAGCCGCTTTTCCGCCAGTTCGAACGAGATGCGGGTACGGGTGGAATTTTCAAAAAAAAGATTGACAACCGTGGTATCACGCAGGGCTGGTACTTTTTTGATAGGCCGCTGGAGCACTTCCTTGAAGTTGTCCGCAGTCTTGAAAATGCTGTGGATGTCTTCCGGCGCAAGTTCTTTGATCCCCAGGAGGTGTTTTACAGATAGCGACATATCAGGCCACAGTTTGTTTATTTCGTTTTGTATGATTTTAATCGAGCAGCACGACTCCGTCTTCACCGTCTTTTTCTTTCCAGAGCACCCGGACGTTCTGGGTAATGATCGTATCCACCGTTTGCCCGGTGTAGTCGGGCTGTATCGGCAGCTCGCGGCTATAGTGGCGGTCTATCAGCACCAGCAGCTGTACATATTGAGGCCGGCCGTAAGCCATCAGGGCATCCATGGCAGCACGTATCGTACGCCCGGTATGCAGCACATCATCCACCAGTACCACCGGCCGGTTCTCTATAGTAAAGCTGATCTCCGTCTGGGAAGCCTCCTGCATAGCGCCGGCCTGCCGTACATCATCCCGGTAAAACGTGGTATCCAGCCGGCCATAATCCAAGCGCGGGTTGCCGGTGATCTGCTGCAGCAACGACACGATACGGTCGGACAACAAGACGCCCCTCGGCTGAAGGCCGATAATAACCGTATTGGAAAAATCGAGGTGATTTTCAACCAGTTGATGCGCCAGCCGTTGCAGCGTAATATCAAGTTGGTTCTGGTCGAGCAGGGTCTTCAAACGTGCAAGATTTAGGGTCAAAAGTAAACAAACTGCAGATTATTTTCAATGTCCCGGCTGCTCTTCGCCATATATACTGCGGATCTGCTGTGCATACCGGTCTTCAATCACAGTACGCCGCGCCTTGAGGGAAGGTGTGAGTTCTCCGCTGTCAATGGTCCATTCCGCAGGCAGCAATACAAATTTTTTCACCTGTTCGGGATGGCTGAACTGAGCATTATACTTGTCCACCTGGCTCCGTATCAGCGCTGTCACCTCGGGCAGGGCAATCAGCGACCGGTTATCTGCCGGAGGATTCTTACCCTCTTCCTGCAAGGTTTTCCGTACGTGTTCGAATGCCGGCACGATCAACGCGCTCACGAATTTGCGCCCGCTGCCGATCACCATCATTTGCTCGATGTACCTGCTTTCTTTCATCTTGTTCTCTATGACCTGCGGCGCCACATATTTGCCGCCGGAGGTTTTGAACATTTCTTTCTTGCGGTCGGTGATCTTAAGAAAACGCCCTTCCACCCATTGACCGATATCACCGGTGTGCAGCCAACCGTCTTTCATTACTTCTGCGGTCAGATCCGGATTTTTGTAGTAGCCGACCATAACATTGTTCCCCCGGACGAGGATTTCGCCGTCCTCCGCAATCTTTACCGCTACATTATTCACCAATGGCCCGATGGTACCAACGCTGCGGTCTTTGCTTTCATAACGGTTCACCGATACAACGGGAGATGTCTCGGTCAGTCCATAGCCCTCCATGATCGTAATACCCGCAGCGGAAAAAACACGCAGCAGCCGCTCCTGGCAAGCTGCCGATCCGGTTATAATAGCCTTTACCTGCCCACCCAGCGCTTCCCGCCATTTAGAGAATATCAGCTTATCGGCAATCGCTAATTGCAAACGATACCACCAGGATCCACGGTTCACATTATCATAACGTATGCCCAGGCGAAGCGCCCAGAAGAACAGCGCCTTTTTTATGCCCCGTAATTCAAGCCCTTTGGCTACGATCTTTTCATAGACTTTTTCGAGCAGGCGGGGTACGGTAATAAAAGCGACAGGCTGCACCTCTCTGATATTTTCACCAATGGTCTCCATGCTTTCGGCATAATATATAGCCAGGCCGGTATGCATGCTTACATAGGTGACCATCCTTTCAAAGATGTGATTCAACGGCAGGAAGCTGATCGTCCGCTCCCCGCTCTTTACAAAGCTGAAGATGGGCATGCAATCAATTACATTGCTGACAATATTCTTATGGCTCAGCATTACCCCTTTGGGGTTGCCGGTTGTACCCGATGTATAAATGATAGTGGCGAGCGTATCTTCGGTGATCCGCTCTGTCACCAGCGGATCCGGCATCAGTTGCTTCTGTGTAAGTTCGTCCCAGGAGGCAACACCGGGGATTGGGTCAAATGAATAAATATGCTCCAGCGAAGCCACCTGACTAAAGGTATCCTTAAAATGATCGTACAGCTCCCTGTTGGCCACGAAGATGATGCGTACGCCTGCTTCGTTGAGGATGTAAGCCATATCCTGCGGGCTTACTGTAGGATATATAGGCGTCAGTATGGCGCCGGCCAGTTGAACGCCCAGGTCTGTGATCATCCATTCCGGCCGGTTGGGGGCAATGATCGCTATCTTTTCCTGCTGCTCCGGCTCCAGGATCTGCTGTTGCAAACCGAGCGCCTGCAACCCTCCGGCCAGATGCCGTGCCTTATGCCAGATCTCTTTGGAGCTGTAGGTCCGCCAGCTTCCCTGCTCTTTGGCAGCCAGCATGACAGACCCCGGCGCTTCTGCCGCCCGGTGCGCAACGATATCGAAAAGACGCCTGATCATTGAATAAATATACATCATTTTTATTGATCAGGGGAAATAGGAAAAGGGCAACCTGAAAAACAGGCGCCCTTCCTTTTTTTCTCTCAACGAATGAATAACGGCTTATTCCTTAACCAGCTTGATCTTTTTCAACGGATAACCGCGATGCTGGTCCCATATTTCCAGCATGTATAACCCCGGCGGCAACGCATTCATGGAAATGGATGCCGTTCCTGTTTCTCCCATAAGCCGCCGGCCGTCAATTGTGCGGAGCGCCCATGTTATCGCTACCGGCGACTGAATATAAACCACATCCTTTACCGGATTGGGATATACATTTATTATGCTTTCACCAACATATGCAACAGAAAGATTATTAACAGTGTAAGTAGCAGACCTTTCCGTGCATCCGTCTTTCTGGCGGACCACTACATAATAGTCGGCATTATACTCCGCTATAAATTCAAAGCTGTTGGCATTTCCGATAACGGTATCGTTGCGGAACCACTGATACAGTTCATAATCATCTCCGGTATAAAGTCTGTTGGCATCCACCATGATCACAGGCGGAGGATAGGCAGACTCCCTTATTGTGAACGTATCTATAAAGGTATTGCAGCCTCTTTCATACCGCACCCAATAATTTCCCTGGCTGGTGACAGTACGTGTTGTTCCCGTCTGGCCATCATCCCACACGTAGTTTACCCCGTTTGGCGATGCCTGCAGCAATACCCCTGTGTTTTCATCTACCCTGCAGATAAATGTATCCAGCACAGTAGAGGGGAATGTAGCCGGTGCCAGCGGAAATACCACATCATTACCCAGACTCATCGTATTGATATTCGTATCCGGGGAAACGATACCTGTAACTGAAAAATAGTTACTTCTAAAATCGCAGGCAGCGCCTTTGAGATTGGGTTTCATGATCACGCCCACCCGATCCCCGATACCTGCCGTAATCAGCTTGTCATCCCGCCTTCTGATATCGTCGTAAATGCCCAGCAATGAATCAACCGAGTATTTCGACTGGCGGATGGAAAAGATATTATAATCCGACAGGTCATACTGCCACAAGCGAAGCCGCCCTTGTACAGGCGTACGGCTTGAGAGGTACAGCTTTGAATTGTCCGGAGAAAATGCAGCAGCAGAACCGCCTTCATCTGTTTCCACAAGGATCTCATCGGAGACGATCCCGGTAGCCGGATCAAATTTTGCAACCACACAGCCTCTGACAGGATAACCAATGATTGCCCCGTTATAATTATATGCCATAGCGATCATCTTCCGGTCGGGAGAAAAAGTAAGGCGTCCCTGCATCATATCGCCGATGCTCAGCCCTGTGATACTGGGAGAAACCACCGGTACGGGGTTGATCCCCTGATCACTGACATGAAATGCTTTATAGCCAAGAATTCCCCTGTCATAGAGCAATACCCAGACGTCACAGTTAGCGCCGGGAATCGCTGCCATCGCTTCCCCAAACATGGTCTGCTGGAAAGTATCCAGTGGTATATTCTTGTACACATCGCCATATCCTCCGTCGAGGGTCATGTCCACAATGTTATAATACAATTTGGACCGGGCGGGAATCGTATTGGTACCGGCATGTGTGAGATTAAAAAGATAATAGCGGTCGCGATCCGTAAAATCGGGGACAGCACAAAATCCCTGGTGCATACCGAGCCGGTAGTGTACACCGTCTATCAGATAATCATCGCCCAGCAGTCCCGATCCGTTCGGCATGATCTCCTGTTTCCGGTTGAATACATGGATGCCTTCCGTATAAAACAAAAGGTTGCCGTTATCCCGGTCGGATACGGTTACCGTAGCTTGTCTTGTACCCGGCCGGGCCTTCGGTACCCAAAAGAATTTTCTGGACACGGTGGGCGGTGTGGTATTGAAGTTGATATGCTGAGCGGAATCCTCGGAACCCGGGAATACAACCCGGCCATATATCCAGTTGCTGTTTGCATTCCGGAACTCCGGCTGCATATAATAAGGCATCTGGGCTTCGGCCAAACCGATACTGCACAAGACCAGGACAATCAGAAGACGCATATATTTCATACTTTATATTTTACAAACCGGAACCCGGCTTTTATTCTTTCACTAACATGACCCTTTTAAGAGGATAGCTATTATCCATACTATATACTTCCAGAATGTACAACCCCTGCGGCAACACATGCATGGGTACCGTTTTTGCACCTGTCTGCTCCAGCACCAGCCGGCCATCAACAGTATGAAGCTGCCATCCTATTTCTCCGGACGACCGGATATAAGCGATATCCGATACCGGATTGGGATAGACACTTATTACGTCTTCGCCGACATCCGTAACCGAAAGGTTATTAACCGTGTAGGTAGCAGACCGCTCCATACAGCCGTCCGGCTGCTGCACCACCACATGATAATCGGCATTATATTCCGCTATAAATTCAAAGCGATTGGCATTCCCGATTACAGTATCATTGCGGAACCATTGGTACAGGTTATAATCGTCCCTGGTATAAAGTCTGTTGGCATCCACCATAATTACAGGCGGAGGAAAGGAAGACTCTTTTATCGTGAATGTATCTATATACGTGTTGCAGCCTTTATCATAACGCACCCAGTAAGTTCCCTCACCGGCAATAGTACGCGTCGCCCCCGTCTGTCCGTCATCCCACAGATAATCTATGCCTCCGGGCGCTGCCTCCAGCAGCATGCCCGTATCTCTGTCCACCCGGCAAATAAGCGTATCCATCGCTTTGGATTGAAATGTTGCGGGTGGGAGCGGCAATATCACATCATTCCCAAGGTGCATTGTGACAATAAGCGAATCCTTGGTCTGGATACCCGCAACCGAAAAATAGCTGCTCCGGAAATCGCAGGCGGTGCCTTTCATATCAGGCTGCATGATCACGCCAACCCGACCATGGGCATCAGCAACGATCAACTTATCGTCCCTCCGCCGTATATCATCATAGATACCCGAAAATGAATCCAGAATAAGATACCGCGACTGGCGAATGGAAGAAGTGTTATAGTCCGCAATTTCGTACTGCCACTGCCTGAGCTGCCCTCTTATAGGCGTACGGCTTGAGAGGTACAACTTTGAATCGTCCGGGGAGAAGGCAACAGCAGAGCCTCCCTCATCTGTTTCTACCAGAATTTCATTGGAGACGATACCGGTAGCCGGATCAAACCTGGCAAGTACACAACCTCTGTGCGGAAAGCCCCCGATCGCTGCGTTGTAATTATATGCCATAGCGACCATGTGCCGGTCAGAAGAAAATGCCAGACGCCCCTGCAGCATATCTGTAATGCTCAGCCCTGTAATGCTGGGAGAAATCACAGGCGTAGGATCAATCCCCTGGTCGGTAATATGGAAAGCCTTGTAACCCATGACACCTCTGTCATAGAGCAACACCCAAACATCACAGTTATCGCCCGGGATCGCTGCCATCGGGTCGCCAAACATCGTCTGCTGAAGCGTATCCAGCGGCACATTCTTGTGCAGCACATCACCAGTTCCTCCGTCCAGGCTCATGTCTATGATATTGTAATATAGCTTGGATGGAGCGGGCGTAATATTGGTACCGGTATGTGTCAGGTTAAAAAGATAATACTGATCACGATTCCTGAATACCGGCACTGCGCAGAACCCCTGGCGCATAGCAAGCTGGTAGTATTGGCCATATATAATGTGATCGTCGCCCTTTAGCCCTGAGCCATTGGGCATGACCTCCTGCTTCCGGTTGTACACGTGCAGGCCTTCCGTATAAAACAGGAGCTTACCGCTATCCCTGTCGGATACGGCTACCGTAGCCAGTGCATGCCCGGGTCGGGTGAGCGGTGTCCATACAAGCTTCCGGGACACCGTAGGCGGCGTGGTATTGAAATCAATATGCTGGGCAGAGTCTTCCATCACAGCGCCCGGGGAACCGGATGGAGGTGGCATCCGGCCAAAGATCCAGTTGTTGTTTGCATTGCGGAAATCCGCCTGCATATAATAGGGCATTTGCGCTTCCGTACGGCCAATGCCGCCTATCATCAAAACAACCAGAAAAATAATGTTTTTCATACCCGGTATTTTAAGAAACGAAGCAATCTCAATTTTTGTGAGATTGCTTCGTCGTAACATTTGCAACGTACTACTCTTTCAGCAAAGTGTTCCTGTACACCTTTTCACCGGCTGCGACTTCCACTATATAAACGCCTGATGCAACACCAGACAGGTTTAACGTGATCTTGTCACCGCTCTGGTTTTTCTTTTGGATGATACGCTGTCCGTTCACATTGACCAGCGTAACCGATGCATCAGTGAATATTGCCGTTGAAGCAATCACTACCTGGTCGCCGGCCGGGTTCGGATAGATGGTGATCTTGTCGCCCTCAATCTGATTGATACCTGCCGGGAACGATTCCAGGCAATCCGAAGTATCCGTGCATCCTCTGAAAGTCAC
>JBEBVQ010000095.1:0-7955 GCA_040392625.1 Taibaiella soli
ATCCGTATTCCCCTCCCAATTGGCTGTACACGTTAGCCGGTAATTGGGTGACTGAATAGAACTCGGAAGTGTGGGCGTAAACATATACCCATATATACAATTGGTAGATCAGGAAGTCATGATGCAGATACAGATATTGTGCCGGATAATTACCATAAAGGCCTAATCCGGTCATCTTCACCGCCAGATTGGATGCAAAATTACCGATCCCGGCGCCCATTATAAATGGACGTATGCCGGATATCATATAATCACCGGTCTGAAGTAATGAATACAGCTTACCCGGCATACCCGAGACGGCCAGCCGCGAACTGTCGTATGATGTACCATACCATTCCCGTACTGCCAGCCGTGCCAACCCGGTATCTATCCGGGTTGGGATGCTTGCCATAATATAAGGATGCATCCTGCGTAAATCCCGGATAACTAAACTTGTGCCCGGGGTGTGGAACTGTTCTTCTGCCTCTTCAGGCGTCATATCATGGGTTGCTCCCAACTGTGGTTTGGGTAAACTCCAGTTTCTGCTGCCGGAAACCAGTTCCTGGTTGATCGTCTTATTGGCATACGACACATTCTGCATAGACAGAAAGCCGTATATTATAATAGCAGACAGAGTGGTGATACCCGCATACAGTTTTACTTTTCTGTCGCGTATTAGTATTATAACGGCGGCCAGGCAGACAAAAAGCAGGAGCATACTGAAATTGCTGGTACACATCGCCGCTGTAAGCAGGCAAAGCATTACCCAGCCTAATTCTTTACGGACCAGGAAGAACAAAATGCCGGCCAGATTGATTGCTGCGTTCGTGATTGAGCTGTCGCGGGATATGCCATAAATAAGATCTCCTGTAGATATGCCATATCCTGGTGTATCATACAGCCAGTAGGGCATCCAGCTTTGCGTGTTGATCATGGCCATTGCCAGGTCAGAAAATGAAACCAGGGTATTCAGCACGAAGAATGTCTTCAATGTGCTTGTTATGCGGGGCTTTTTTATGTTTTTTACGGTAACTGTCAGCAAATAAAATGCTGCAGCAGCAACCAGCCATTTTGCTACGCCTATGACACATCCGCGCCAGTACCCCGGATCGGCAGTTGCATCGTTGAACAATGATGCAAGCACTCCAACCGGGATGATCAGCAGGTAAAACAGGAGTGGTCGCTCTGCTTTTACAGGAAAAGGATGCCGTTTGTAAAGAAGATATCCCGCGTATAGTATGACGGCGGCCAGCTTGATGTATAATTTTACATAGATGATACCGGTTAAAAACAGCAATAAAGGCAAGGATACGGATAATATCCCCTGGGTCAGGTAATTAAAATTTTTATTAGGTGCCATAAAATCAGCGCTGTTAATCCCTGCAAACAGATACGGTGACTGCCGGGGCGTTGAAATTTCGCGGCAAATGTCGTGTTTTTTTTAATAAGCATCGGACTTTAATCATTTTTGAATACGGGATATTACTATGGGGTTGATAGATAGGGCATGTCTCCGTTTCCACAAACTTTCAAATAAAATATCGGAGTTAAGGTTTTAACGCCGGGGTTTTAAAGTACTTTTGCGTTGTGAAACCATTTATCACATTTTCAAACATACCAGTTCATTAGAACTGTTGGTAGCACCGCCAGAAGCCTTGCAGCAAATAAGAATGAAAGTCGCATTCATTTCCCGGACCACACTTTACAGCTCGCCGGGAGGCGATACCCACCAAATAGATATGACGGCGTATTATCTTCGCCGGCTCAATGTGGATGTAGATATTTATCTGGCCAATCAGGACATTGATTACCAACAGTACGATCTGCTGCACTTTTTTAATATTATCCGCCCTGCGGATATACTGAAACATGCCCGGAAAAGCCGGGTCCCGTTTGTCATTTCTACCATATTTGTGGATTATGGTGAGTTTGAAAAAAAGAACCGGAGCGGAATGGCCGGGATCATCACACGATCTTTTTCTGCCGATACACTGGAATACCTGAAAGTGATCGCCCGGTGGCTGAAGAATGGGGAGCGTCCGGGCAGCTTTTCTTATTTGTGGTCAGGCCACCGGCGCTCTGTACAATGGCTTATACGGAAAGCGGCCATGCTCCTGCCTAATTCTCACAGCGAATATCGCCGGCTTGAAGAACAATACCGGACCAGCCGGAAGTATCATGTAGTGCCGAACGGTATAGATACAGAAATATGCCAAAGGCAATACACGGAAATCCCGGAATACAAAAATGCCGTGTTGTGCATGGCCCGGATCGAAGGACGTAAAAACCAGCTCCGTCTGATACAGGCATTGAGAAACACGGCCTGTCGATTGTTTATTCACGGCAAACCGTCACCGAATCATCAGGCTTATTATGAGCAGTGTGTGGCTGCGGCTGCCGGAGCCGAAAATATAAAGATCGCCGGCTGGCTGGAGGGCGATAAGCTGTATGCCGCTTATCACAGCGCCAAAGTACACGTACTGCCCAGTTATTTTGAAACAACAGGTTTATCTTCGCTCGAAGCTGCGGTGATGGGTTGCAATATCGTGATCACCGACAAAGGTGATACCCGCGAATATTTTGGTGATGATGCCTGGTATTGTGATCCGGACGCCCCCGATTCTATACGACAAGCCGTGGAGGCAGCCCGGGCGGCGCCGTATAATGAGGCATTCCGCGAACGGATATTGAAAGAATATACCTGGGAACGAGCAGCGCAGGAAACACTGGCAGCGTATAAAACGGTGCTGAAAAGAATGAGTTAATTTGAAAATTTGAAAGTTTGAAAATGAGATAATTCCGGTAACACGGAACATTTTCAAATCGGCTCATTTTCAAATTTTCAAATTAATAAGTAACAACAAGTGACCAACGACATACAACTAAAGATCGGC
Source organism: Taibaiella soli (assembly GCA_040392625.1). Lineage (GTDB taxonomy): Bacteria > Bacteroidota > Bacteroidia > Chitinophagales > Chitinophagaceae > JBEBVQ01. Next base: position 2,874 of record JBEBVQ010000095.1, read on the forward strand.
ATCCTGGGAACACGTGGCATCCCCAACCGCTACGGCGGATTTGAGCAGTGTGCGGAATATCTGGCGCAGGGGCTGGCAGAGAAAGGTCACAGGGTCTGGGTGTATAATGCACATAACCACGAATACAAGGAGCGTGAATGGAACGGGGTGCACATCATCCACTGTTATGATCCTGAATATAAAATAGGTACTGCCGGTCAGTTTATCTATGATCTCAACTGCATCAATGACGCGCGCAAAAGGAACTTTGACATAGTGCTGCAACTGGGGTACACCAGCAGCTCCGTCTGGCACTGGCGCTGGCCGCGCAAGGCAAAGAATATCGTAAATATGGACGGACTTGAATGGAAGCGCAGTAAATACCGGCCTGCGGTGCAGCGTTTCCTGAAAGCCGCAGAGCGTTGGGCTGCCCGGTACGGAGATATGCTGATTGCAGACTCCCGCGGTATCCAAGAGCATCTGAACGCGACATACGGAAAGCCTTCGGTCTTTATCCCTTACGGCGCCGATATATTCGACAATCCCGATAAACAGGTTGTGGAGTCATCGGGCTTACATCCTTTCGGGTATCACTTGCTCATTGCCCGTATGGAGCCGGAGAATAATATTGAAATGATCATCCGGGGATATCTGGCGTCAGGCAGTGAGATGCCGTTGGTCATTGTGGGGAAAACCCGGAATAAATTCGGTTCGTATCTGACAGAAAATTACGGCGATGATCCGCGGCTGGTATTTGCCGGTGCGATATACGATCAGGTAATTATCAATAATCTCAGGTATTATTCAGCGCTTTATTTTCACGGGCATTCGGTGGGCGGTACCAATCCTTCGCTGCTCGAAGCGATGGGGTGTAATGCGCTGATCGCTGCTCACGATAATTTGTTTAACAAGAGCATCCTTGAGGACGATGCTTTTTATTTTTCCTCGTCCGATGATGTCACCCAACTGGTGAAAAGCTTTCCCGGAAAATTCCGTTTTGCCCGCCTTATCGCACAAAACCAGGAGAAGATACGTTCCCGCTACAACTGGCCTTCTGTAGTAGATGCTTATGAACAGGCGATGCTGCAGGCGTTGAAACAGTAACCTTTAACAGTTGTAACTTTAATACTAATGGCTTCGACAGGCTCAGCCATCGTTCTTTAGCACCGGTGGCTGAGCCTGTCGAAGCCATACGCTCTTAGTTGCGGGCCCCTGCCTTAAAAGCACTGATCGCATCCTTTGTAAAATTGCTCAGCACAAGCCTGCCGCTGATGGCGGCGCGTTCTGCAAGCAGCGTATCCCAATGTTCTGTACCTTGCCAGCATATTCTTTTAAGTTCGCGCATGGCGTCAGGACTGCTGGCAGCAAGGCGCTTAGCCAGGTTACTGACACCTTCGTCCAGTTCTTCGATATTGTTGTGCACCTGTGCATAAAGTCCGTGTCTTTTAGCCCATTCGGCAGTCCGCCATTGCGTAGCGTCTATGGCCAGTTGCGAAAATGCGGAGGTACCCATCTTCCGTTCTACGGCGGGGCCTACAACAAAAGGTCCGATACCCACAGCCAGCTCGCTCAGCTTTATGGATGCGCTTTCGGTAGCCAGCGTATAGTCGCATGCTGCTGCCAGACCTACGCCGCCGCCAACGGTTTTTCCCTGCACCCGTCCGATGACCAGCTTATGGCATTTCCTGATGGCGTTGATCACAAGAGCAAAGCCACTGAAGAATTGTAATCCCTCCGTTTCACTGCCGATCGCGGTCAGCTCATCGAAAGAGGCGCCCGCGCAAAATGTCTTGTCTCCTGCGCTGCGCAGGACAATTACCTTAACCCGTTCGTCTGTGCCGGCATCATTAATATGTTGCGCCAGATCGTTTAAAAGAGCACCCGGAAGTGAATTGCCGGCGGGATGATGAAATTCGATCGTTGCGATCTCCTGAGCTATCTCGGTGTGGACATGACCATTGGTGTGCTGCATGATTTTAATTTTGTAGCGCAAATATCCATAAACTCGGAGGAAAAAGAAAGCTCCCGCTAAAAAGCGGGAGCTGGTACTATCGATTCATTGGCTTATCAGCTAATGTGCTCATTGGCTCATTAATCCGGTTTCTTCCCATCCAGGAATGTGTTGATGGTTTGTATGGATGCCTGCTCTTGCTGCCGGTCATCCTGGAATCCCACCGAATAACCACTGTAGAACGTATCGGAAGATGAACCATTATCATCAAGGTTCATATTCTTCCGGACATAGGCAGGTACATTTTCCATATCTTCCTGCTGTTCTTTATCCCGGATGTTGAAGCTCATACGACGAAGACGTTCTGCACGCTCTTCGAGCGCTTTTTTCTGTTCTTCGAAGCGTTGTTTTTCTTCTATTTCTTCCGGTGTAAGTACGCGTTCTCCGATCTTCATTTCAGCGGTTGCCGGTTGGGTTTGCTGCGGCGTTTCATTTTTTATGGTGAGCTGCAGCGCAGTAGTGTTATGTGTTTCTGCTTTTGGTTCCTGTTGCGTCGGTGTGTTGTTGTCTTCTGTTTCCGTAAGCTTCAGGTTATACACCTCTTTTGTTTCGGTTGCAGCACGTTCGGTTGTGGCCGTTATGCCGGCAGGTGAGGGTGATAGCAGGCTGCTTCGTTCAGCAGGCATTTCTACCAGCACCGGCGCCAGCGGATCGTCTGATTTGGGTGCGGGTTCAGTTGTGACATTGGTAGCCAGTTTATCTGCGGATACGGCTTCGCCGAGCTGTACGACGATCTTTTCCGGCTCATTGCTTTTCACCGGAATATCGCCCGATATTTCCTTATGATTAAACCCGGTGGCAATAATGGTTACGGCGATCCGGTCTTCCAGGTTGGGGTCATGCCCCATGCCGAGGATCACATCACAGGTGTCGCCGGCCTGTTGCTGCACGTATGCCTGTATAGCTTCGGCTTCGTCCATCGTGTGTTCGAACTCGCCGGCGGCGGAAGTGATATTCAGGAGGATCCATTTGGCCCCCTGGATATCGCTGTCGTTGAGCAAGGGTGAGTTCAATGCCTGTTCAACAGCATGCAGGGCGCGATTTTCACCGGCAACTGCTGCGCTGCCGAGAATGGCTACGCCACCGTTTTTCATGACGGTGCACACATCAGCAAAGTCAACGTTGATCTGTCCGGTGGTATTGATTACGTCTGTGATACATTTGGCGGCAGTGGCCAGCACATCATCGGCCATGGCGAATGCCTTTGTGAAGGGCAGGTTGCCGAATTGCTGGCGCAGCTTGTCATTGGAAATGATAAGGATGGTATCCACATGCTCGCGCATCCGCTCTATGCCTTCCTGCGCCTGCTTCATGCGTTTACGGCCTTCATAGGTAAAGGGGAGGGTAACGATACCTACCGTGAGGATCCCCAGTTCCCTGCATATTTTGGCCAGTACAGGTGCGCCGCCAGTACCCGTACCACCTCCCATACCGGCGGTTACGAACGCCATGCGGGTATTCACATTCAGGATCTTGGTGATGTCCTCCAAGCTTTCTTCGCTGGCCCTCATGCCGATCTCCGGATTGGCGCCGGCCCCAAGACCTTGTGTAAGATGCGGCCCAAGCTGTATCTTATTGGGTACCGGGCTTAGCGCCAGCGCCTGTGAGTCTGTATTGCAGACTACAAAGTCCACACCTTCGATGCCGAGGTTGTACATATAGTTGACTGCATTGCCGCCGCCGCCGCCAACTCCGATGACCTTAATAATGGAAGATTGATTCTTCGGGATTTCAAAATGTATCATAACGCTTTGTTTTGTGGGTTAGTAATTTTTTATTAGTTGAAAGTTGAGAATTGAAAATTGAAAGTTGGGTATTGAAAGTTCATTCTCAATTCTCAACTTTCAATTTTCAACTGTTTATTTCATTTCCTGATCATCTACGTCTTCAAAGAGATTCATAAACTTATCTTTCATCCGGTCGAACAGCCGCTTCATGGTCTCTTTCCGTTTTTCTCCTTTTTCTGTCTGATGGTCATTAGCGTTTTCAGCGCCGGATTCGCCGGTGAGGCTTGTATCTGCATACGGTTCTGCTGATGCGCCTGCGGTGACATGTATCATATTGCCGCCCAGTGCGGCGAATGGTTGTTTGCCGTTTTCAAAATCATGATAGCCACGGAGGATAAGGCCGATACAGGTAGAATAAACAGGGCTCATCAATGTTTCCGAATGGCTGCCTGCGAGGTGTTCGTTGGGGTATCCGATCCGGCCTCCCAGACCGGTTACATATTCCGTGAGCTGGATCAGGTGCTTCAGCATAGCGCCGCCGCCGGTGAGGATGATGCCGCCATGCAGCCGTTTGTCCAGGTTTACCTGCTTAAGCTGGTAAACAACATGGCTCAGTATCTCCTCCATGCGCGCCTGTATGATATTGGCCAGGTTCCGGACTGATATTTCTTTCGGCGGCAATCCGCGCAGGCCGGGTATCGTAATGTAGGCATGTGCATTGGCTTCGTCTGCCAGCGCCATCCCGAACTGTACTTTCATCGCTTCGGCCTGCGCACGTAAAACGCCCAGTCCACTCCGGATGTCATTGGTGATATTCACGCCTGCATAAGGGATCACTGCTGTGTGCTTGAGGATGCCGTCGTAGAATACAGCCATATCGGTAGTGCCGCCGCCGATATCCACGATCGCTACACCGGCTTCGAGGTCTTCATCGTTCATGACGGCAGCAGCAGAAGCAAGCGGCTGCAATACAAGGTCTTTGGTGCGGAGCTTCGATTTGTCCACACATCTTTTGATGTTCCGTATAGCATTCCGGTCGCCCGTGATGATATGGAAGTTGGCCCCGATTTTCACACCCGACATGCCTACCGGGGTCATGGCAGTCTGCATGTTATCTACGGAAAATTCCTGCGGTACGATGTCGATGATCTGATCGCCTGCGGGGATGTATGTCTTATACTGGTCTTTTACCAGCAGGTCAATATCTTCTTTTGTGATCTCCTCGTCTGTATTGACCCGCACACGGTCACCCCTCGTCTGCAGACTTTTGATATGCTGGCCCGCAATGCCTACATATACTTCGTTGATCTCCAGGTTGGGGTTCGAGTGCATGCATTGCTCAATAGACTGCTCGATGGACCGGAT
>JBEBVQ010000096.1:0-7876 GCA_040392625.1 Taibaiella soli
TCAATTTTCAACTATTATGTGGCAGGAAACAGACAACCGGCTATACCGGAAATTCGTATTCAGCGATTTTGCTGCGGCCTTTTCTTTTATGACCCATGTAGCGCTGCTGGCCGAGCGCATGGATCATCACCCTGCATGGAAGAATGTATGGAATACGGTAGAGTTCTGGCTCTGTACCCACAGCGCGGGAGATACCGTTACGGAAAAGGACCGGCATATGGCGGCGGAGATAGACAAGCTGGTACCATAGGGGCAATCCTGTGGGATTACCCTACCTCTTCAAGATTATACAAATCTGGCAAGGGCAGGGTAAATCCTGCCCCTGCCAGATCAGAGGTCTCCCGCTACCTGCTCCAATGGCGCCACCAGCTCATACTGCTGCGCAAAACGGCACCAGTTGCAATCTTCCTTGCCACAGCCCGTTCCAAACTCCTGGTTCATGATCTTCGTATATACGTCTTTGATCTGTCCCTTCACCAACCGGACGCTTTCGTCATCTATCGGTACGGTATAACGTACGAACTCATCTTTCTTATTCTTCTCAATAAAATCAAATACTCCGGCGGTCATCTTCCAGCCGCTTGCCGGCGGATAATGTTCGAGCAGTATCTTATAAAATACCATTTGCCGCCAGTAATCACCACCATCCGGATGTGCGGGCACAGGGCCATATAACTGGTAACGGGCAGAGTACTCCGGATTGCCGGTCTTATAATCCACTACCGTACAATCCGTACCCGTAAACTCGATCTTGTCCAGCTTCCCTTTCAAAGGCACACCGTCAACCACAACATGGGAAATATTGTATTCTGCAATCGCCGTTTTATTGAACAGACCGATATAGCGGTCGTAATAATCACTTAATATCTGCGTACCCAGTTCTTTCCGGCGTATGAACTGCTGCTCGGTAAATGCGCTCTCATCGCGCCGCAGCGCATACTGGAACCATTTGATCAGCTCATCTTTCCGGGGAAACATTTTCTTCTCGTGCTGAAACATTTTTTTGAATAACTGCTCAAGCGCATAGTGTATGGCCGTACCGAATGCCATTGCATCCGATTTTGCCGCAGGTACCCGGAGGATGTATTCATAATAGAAAGACAACGGACAATCCAGGTATTTATTCATTGCCGAAACGCTCAGCTCAAATTGCTCCAGCCGTTTATCTATCAGCTCTTTTTTAGCCAGCATGACCTGCACCGGCGGATCGGGCAGCATAGACGCAGCCAGATGTTCCATAACAGCGCCATCGGGCAATGCCAGCTCAGACCGTTCTTCCGGAAGACTTACTTCATCAATAAACCGCGAAGGCTCCAAGTCTTTATCTTTGTTATCTTTCTGAGCATACGAAAGGTACAGGTATTTTTTAGCCCTTGTAAGCGCCACATAAAATAAACGCCGGGCCACTTCTTCCGTATTCCGGCCTTCCTCATCCGAAGGCAATGTCCGGGTAAGCGTATCGGGCAGGGAGAATCCACGGTTCCCGCCGGTCTTGCTTTCCCAAAAATTCTTGGTAAGCCCGATCACGAACACATGCTCAAACTCATGGCCTTTGGCGCTGAAAGCAGTGTAAAAACGAACGCCGTTCTCCTGCTTCACTACTTTCTGTATCGAGAGCGGGATACCTTCACGTTCCATCTGTTCGGTTATGGCGAGCAGTTCAGGCACTGTCATCCGCGGCCGCTTGCTGCATTCTTCTTTTATGAAATCAAAAAAAGTATTCAGCACCTGCATCTCCCATATCTGGTTATCCCCCTGCATAATGGAAGCAACGATACCACCATCATACAGGATCTTTTCGAGGAGCATCGGTATGGTAAGTGAATGCACATTACGGATCCACTGCTCCAGGTTCCTGCCCAGCTTCCGTAGGGGCGCTGCGCTCTCCAGGCCCATTGTTTCAAGCAGCAGGTCATCCTGAAGCAGGTAGCGCCAGTACACATGCTTCCGCTCTTTATTTTGCAGATATACGCTCAGCGTGGCAATATCAAGCGGCGAGATACCAAAAAACGGAGCATGCATCATACGGAAGAGCATCTCTTCTCCGCTAAATGAATGCGTTGATTCCCGGTCCAGGTATTTCAGGATGTGCAGCAACTGGCCGGTAAGCGGCAGATCCAGTACATTAACCGGGCGTTTCACCCAATACGGGATCCGTTTTTTCTCCAATAGTGAAATAATATTGGCCGCCTGCTTATGCTGGGCATATAGCACCGCCACATTGTTCAGTGCCACACCGCGTCGCTGCAGTTCCTCGATCTCCGATACCACGTATGCTTCTTCATGCAGTTGATTATAGCATATCCGCACCACCGGCGGCGCCACGTCTTCCGTCAGGAAGCGCTCATTGGCCGAACGGATATGTTTATCCAGATTAAGCTGCTCCAACTGGTACACCAGTCGTTGTTTGTTGTTGTTGATAGAGGCGGTTGCTTTGTCAAGGATCGCCTGCGCAGACCGGTAATTTTCTTTCAGCACCACTATTTTAATCGTGTCCTGATACCGTTTGTAAAAGTCGATTACATTCTGCAGGCGCGCACCCTGAAATTCAAAAACCGACTGGTCATCGTCACCGACAATAAACAGGTTCGGGTCGCTCCAATAATCTGCCAGCAGTGTCAGCAGCTCACTTTGGGCGCCGCTGGTATCCTGAAATTCATCCACCAGCATATACTGGAATCGTTCCTGCTGGTTCTGCAGGAATCCGGCATTTTCCTTAAATGCCCGGATCACCCAAAGGATCATGTCATTGAAATCATAGCGCCCCGCCTGCTCCATACGGCGCTGGTATTCGGGAAACAGCAAAGCAGCGGCGCGGGTGCGTTCCATTTTTTCTGTTTCCTTACGTATCTCTTCCGTCTTTACATCGCCCGCCTGAATGTTCTTTTTAGTGTTGCCTTTCTTATAGATATACTGTTCCCTGTTGGGCAGGTCAGCCAGGTAGGCATCAATCGCATTACTTACCCACTCAGCGCTCCAGTCTTCCGATTTCATCAGATCGAAAAGGGAGATGAGGTACCGTGCATCGTAATAAATATTTCCTTTCAGCCTTCTCAGCACATGCCCCTCCGGCAAGCCTTCGATAAGCGCATACATTACCTCCATCCGTTCGAGGTCGGATATCGGCGTGAGATCGCGCAGGCCAAAATATTCCGGGTTGCGCTGGATGATCTGGTTACAGAAAGCGTGAAAGGTAAAGATATGTACCCGGTGCGCGTCTTCGCCAATGATCTCCAACAGACGCCGGCGCATGGCTATGGTAGCCTCATCGGTAAACGTGAGGCACAATATCTCATAAGGCTTCACCTGGGCATCACTGAGGAGCAGGTTGGCAATGCGCATGGAAAGGACTTCCGTCTTCCCGGTACCCGGCCCTGCAATCACCATTACCGGCCCATAGACAATATCAACAGCAGCCCGCTGCTGTTCATTCAGTTTTTCGTACCTGCGGAGGAAATGTTGTTTATCATGCATCATTTTCGGGGGCGGCTTATATCTGCCGTCATACGCTAAAGTACATCATATCAGGGATATGTGCCGGGTTTATTGCCGTATGAAAGGTATGAGCAACTGTCCGGCGTTTCCGTCTTTCGTCACATGAAAGATATACATCCCCGGCGCCCAGTCTTTCGTCCGGATCCGGAAACCATCGGGATTCGTATGGAATGCCCACTTCTCCCGGAATATCCTGCTACCCGACAAGTCGTACACAGTTGCCGCGTAATCACCGGGCGTTGCGGAAGGCATGTTTATATGCACATAGTCTATTGCCGGGTTGGGGTAAAGCTGTACAGACAAATCCTGCCGGGCCTTATCTGCAACAGTAGCTCCTATATCTTCCTGTATCGTAGTTGAGAAAGGCGTATTACACCTGTCACCCGCATCATCGTTGCCGTTGCCATTTACCGCGTTGAAGATGGCCCACAGCGTTACCGGTCCGCCGCCGGCCTGGGGCGCTGTCCAGTCAAAAGCCACATGGTATTCATTCCCCGGTGCTGTAAGCGTTCTCCTGTGCTCAACGATACGAATGCCGCTGCTGGTGGAAAGCCGGTAATCAGCCGGCAAAGCAGCGGCGCTGATATCACCTGCCTGGGTATTATTCCCCGTGACCAGTACTGCCTGGAAGCCAAACCGGTTATTGGCATTTACATTGTTAACAGCGTCTATCAATATTTCATACGCATTGCCGGGGGTATATCCTGCCGTAAGCGGCTGGCCTGTCGCCTTGTCAATAAAGGTTGCCGTTAGTTGTATATCAGAAGTGGCAGCGCCGTGGCAACCACTTGCAGCGCAGGTCAGCGCCGGGCTTCTCCTGCCGGTATTATCGCCCGACCCGCTGGCTGCCGGGCCTGAGGAGCTACTGCTCAGTGACAATAAAATGATACCTGCCGCTATTGTAGAAAGTAAAAAAGTTTGTTTCATGGAATAATCTGAATGGGGGACATTAAATAAAGACAGGGTTCCAACAAAAGCCGTTGGATATTAATTAGTTTCATCCATTTTTGGAGTTGGAAAAATACGTTAGCCGGCGATATAAAACAAATTGAATGTTCACTCAGTCCTATTCCCGGGCGAATGATTATTCGCCCCTACATGCGGTTCTTTCCCTACCTTTACGTTCTATGGATCTGCAGCAATTCAAACGGAAGGTAGCACGGAACAAGAAAGGACTTACAACATTTTTAAAACGGCTGGACGAAAAGGTACCCGAGGGTCTCCGGTCATTGGTAAAAGAAACAAACAGCGCCGTCTGGCAGGAGGTGGATTGCCTCAGTTGCGCCAACTGCTGTAAAACCATGACCCCGACATGGACCCGTTCGGATATAAAACGCGTAGCGTCATACCTCGGCATTACACCTGCGGAATTCCGCAAACGCTGGCTTTACAAAGAAGAAGAAACCGGCGACTGGATGAATAAAACAACACCTTGCCAGTTCCTGGATCTCAATACCAATATGTGCACGATCTACGAATGGCGCCCGAAAGACTGCAGCGAATTCCCCCACCACCACAAAAAGCCTTTCGATCTGTACAATGACATGTTCACCACTAACCTTGAATACTGCCCCGCCACATTCACGCTGATATCAAAGATCAAGAAACGTGTAGAAGAAGAATACGAATGGAACTAAATCAGGGGTGAGGATTGAGGGGTGAAATCCGCAATACCTGACCTGTAGGGGCGAATAATCATTCGCCCAAAATTATATCCTGCAATCATTCCTCACCCCTCAATCCTCATTCCTGTACCCAGTGTATCTCCCGGTCATCCGTTACCTGTATGATACCAGGACGAACACCAGGTCTTATCCTTCCCAGATCCGGCATCTGAAGCGCTGCTGCTCCGTTGGCAGTCCCCCAGCGGAAAAGTGTTTCCCAGGTTAACTCAGGAAAATGTTCCTTCAGTGTCACAAGCTCCGACAGGATGCATAACCGGTCGTTGGAGGCCAGGCTATCGGTACCGATGCAAATATGCATCTGCTCCTGAATCACCAGCTTTAAAATATCCGGCAAAGTATTTTCAATATAGAGGTTGGCGTTGGGGCAAAAGCACCAGTAGATAGGACTCCTGCAATTATGTGCAAACCGTACATCCTCTGCGGTGGTGAAAGTATTATGTACAAAGATAAATGGAGGCCCTTTTTCAAACCAGGGCAGATAAGTCTGTATCGAAGAGGCGCCGGCAGGCTTAAAAAATGCATGATCTATACCAAGCCCTTCCAGCAGATCTACAACAGCGCCGCTTTTGTCTTTATAAAAGCTGTTTTCTTCCGCCGATTCCTGATTATGTATGCTCATCAGGGAGCTTCTGCCGGCAGCAGCAGCGATCATCCGGAACAACCCTTCCGAAACGGAATAGGGTGCATGGGGCACCAGCGACTGGTGCAATGATTTTTCACCCTGCTGCTGCGCCGCAAATTGTCCCAGTACGCTCCATGCATGTGCAAACTGTTGCTGTGCATAGGTCTCTGTAAATCCGATACATTCGATAAAGCTATGGATGTTCAGGAGATCAAGAGCCCGCAGATCAAGCGTATCGGGAGTATTGGCAATATCACCGGCGGCAATAACACCGCGACCGTGCATCGCTTTCAAAGCGCTGTGCCGCGCCTCTTTTTTCTGTGCTTCCGTATAATCGTTCCGCAAGCCGGCCACTTGTTGTAAAAAAGGTATCAGCCCGGTATGCCGGGGTATCCGGCCGTGCATATGCGATAGCTCCAGATGGGTATGGACATTTACAAATGCAGGGAGGAGGATGCCGTCATAAAATGCAGCTCGTTTTTTAAATGCTGGACCATAGTGCAATGCAAGAATGGTGTCGTCTTCCGCAACCTCTATAGTCGTATCGGGAGGAAGCCATTTTAATCCATCATGGATGCGTGGTGCTGTAATAAGTCTGCCGGCCATAAACTATCTATTTAATTAGCTAATCAGCCAATGTGCTGATTAGCTAATATCTGTCGCGAGGGATCATTAGCACATCAGCACATTGGCTGATTAGCTAATTAAAACCATCGTTAGTTTTTAAAATGGCGCAGCAGCACTATTTCTCTTTCACTGAGGAAACGCCATTTACCTCTGGGAATATTTTTCTTGGTCAGACCGGCATACATCACGCGATCGAGCTTTACCACTTCATAGCCCAGTGATTCAAAGATACGACGCACGATGCGGTTACGTCCGCTGTGTATCTCAATACCCAGGTCATTCTTCTCTTCCAGATAAGCGAGTGAGTCCACCGGCGCGACACCGTCTTCCAGCTTCACGCCCGCCAACACCTTATCAAAATCAGCTTTGGTCAATGGCTTGTCCAGTGTCACCTGATATACCTTTTTTACCTGGTAGCTGGGATGGGAGAGTTTCTGCGCCAAGTCGCCGTCATTTGTCAGCAGCAGCAGCCCGGTAGTGTTGCGGTCGAGCCTGCCAACGGGGAACAAACGCTCATCGCCGGGGTGCGCCACCAGTGACATCACCGTCTTACGCCCTTTAGGATCATCCGTAGTTGTGAGAAAGCCCTTGGGCTTGTTCAGCAACACATACACAAGATGTCTTCTTGGCTGTAGCTTCTTCCCCGCCAGCGTCACTTTATCGCCCGGCATCACCTTATGACCCGGATCCAGTATCAGCTCACCATTTACGCGCGCCTTTCCCTGTTTTACCAACGCAGCAGCATCCCGTCTGCTTGATTCACCGCTGTGTGCAATATATTTGTTGAGCGGCATGGGGCCGGTTTCCGCCGGGGCAGCGACAGGTTCCGTCTGATCTTCATCACGTCTGCGGGCAGTTCGTTCCGGTCGCTCAAATTCGCGCTGGAAGCGGTCGCTATTGAAACGTTTGCGGTCGGGCGCTCCATCTGTGGTACGCGACTTCCTGTCTGAAAAAGCTGAAGCTGGTTTTTTTCTACCGGAGTCAAATACTTCACGGCTGCCGCTTTGCGGCCGGCCTTTCGGAGCGTGGGCATTCTTACCCGCAGCCTTCCTGTCGGCAAATTTATCTCCGCCGTGATTACGCCGGGCAGGCCGGGTTGTATCTTCTGTGTCTTTATCGCGGCGTCCGGTATCCGGAGCCATACTGCCATAAGTTTTTTTGAAACGTGCTTCCCCGTCAAACCGGCGTTTCGGCTTCCCGGTATGCGAAGAGCCGGAAGCGGGTTTACCGGATTTTTTCTCAGGATATTTTTTTCCTGACCCTGAATGGGGTGTCTTTTTCATGATGCAAAGATAGGGATGAGGGGTGAGGATTGAGGGGCGATGAATTAAATAAACTCCTCAATCCTCATCCCTCAATCCTCATCCCTGTAAAAAAGGATTATATTTTTTCTCCGTTCCGATCGTTGTGGCCGGGCCATGGCCCGAATAGACCTGTGTATCATCCG
>JBEBVQ010000097.1:0-7874 GCA_040392625.1 Taibaiella soli
ATCGTGAGCTTGGCGCCGCTGCAGCCCAGCGGGTGCCCCAGGGCTATGGCCCCTCCATTGATATTAACGATGTCAGGGTTCATGTCCAATTCACGGATCACCGCCAGCGACTGCGCAGCAAACGCTTCGTTCAACTCTATCAGGTCGATCTGCTCCAGCTTCATCCCCGCCTGTTTCAGCGCTTTGGGTACCGCCGCTACCGGCCCGATGCCCATGACACGCGGATCCACACCGGCGCTGGCGCAGGCCACCAGCCGCCCCCAGGGTTTCAGCCCCAGGCTGTTCATCAGCGATTCACTCATCACAATCACAAATGCCGCCCCATCGGAAGTCTGGGATGAATTTCCCGCCGTTACCGTACCGCCCTGTGCAAATACCGGTCTTAATTTCGCCAATGCTTCCGGCGAGGTATCAGCCCGTGGGCCCTCGTCGGTTTCTACTACAAACTCCCGGACATCTTTCTTCCCCTTATGATTGACATAGGTCTCCCTAACCGTTACCGGCAATATCCCTTTTTTGAAATATCCGGATTCAATGGCATGGAGCGCCTTCCGGTGCGACTGGTATGCAAAGGCATCCTGGTCTTCGCGCGACACCTTGAAATCATGGGCAACCTGCTCCGCCGTAAGCCCCATACCGAGATAATAATCCGGCGTTTCTTTTGCGATCTCATAATTGGGCATGGTACGCCAGCCCGAAGTGGGCACCAGGCTCATACTCTCCGTACCGCCGGCAATGATGCAATCGGCCATTCCGCTCTGGATTTTGGCTGTGGCAATAGCGATCGTCTCCAGACCTGAAGCGCAATAACGGTTGACCGTCACCCCCGGCGCCCAATCGCCAACAGCCCGGTTGGCAATAATGCGCCCCACCTGTAATCCCTGCTCCGCTTCCGGCACAGCATTACCGACTATGACATCGTCAACCAGCGTTGTATCCAGTTGCGGTACAGAAGCCAGCAGTCCTCTGATCACATCTACAGCGAGATCGTCCGGCCGGTAAAACCGGAAGCCGCCCCGTTTCGCTTTCCCGACCGCCGTACGATAGCCGGCTATGATATAGGCTGTCTCCATATAGCTGAAAATTGAAAATGGAAAGTTGAAAATTATGAACTAATTCTCAACTTTCCATTTTCAATTTCCTCCGTCCGGGAAATAAAACGTGCAGACGCGATAAATTTTATTCAGAGACGCGATAAATCGCGTCTCTACGGGTTACTTATTCATAGTATTCTTAGCCTCAATGCTCAGTGTCGCATGAGGTACGGCACGAAGGCGGGCTTTGTCTATCAGCTTGCCTGTCACACGACAGATCCCGTATGTTTTGTTTTCGATACGGATCAGCGCCTTTTCAAGGTGGTTGATAAATTGTATCTGGCGACTTGCCAATTGCGCCAGTTGTTCACGTTCCATTGCGCCGCTACCGTCTTCCATATTCATATAGCGGTTTTCGGTATCCTCCGTACCTGCTTCGTCCTTGCGGGTGATGAGCCCCTGCAGATACACCAGTTCTTTGCGGGCACTTTCAAGCCGTCCCTGGATCAATTCTTTAAATTCTCCAAGTTCTTCATCGCTGTAACGGTACACGGGGCCAGACTGTATAGGTTCGTCCAGAATAGAGCGTGTAAATTCGGGTTGATAGTTGATCATTGTCTTTCCTGCTTCTTCTGTTTTTTTAGATTTATTTTCCAATCTGCGGTGGGCTATCACCACTGCAGGTTTTTTCTCTGTGCGCGGCACCACCGGAGCTGGTTTAGCTACAGCCGGCTTGGCTTTCGGCATCACCGGCAATCCTGTCTTGGCAGCAGTCCGGGCAGCGGCGCCTGGCTTGGGAGTAGCTGTTTTTTTGACCGTAGCCGCTTTGGCAGGTGCTTTTTTCGCAACCGGCGTTGCCTGCTTACCTGCAACTTTTTTAGTAGCTGCCTTTTTAGCTTGTACCGGAGCCGCTTTCTTCTTTACTGCAGGTTTCGCTGCAGGCGCTGCTTTTTTTGTTACGGCCTTTTTTGCTACGGCTGATTTTTTAGCAACCGGAGTTGCGGCTTTTTTAGCGGCTGCCTTTTTAGGCACAGCAGCTTTCTTATTCACGGATGTTGCTGATTTCTTTGTCATAGGTGTTTTCTTGCCTGTCACTTTCTTTACTGTCACGGCCGCCTTCTTAGCGGCAGGTGTTGCTTTTTTCGCAACGGCCTTCACCGGGGTCTTTTTTGCCGGGGCCTTTTTCACCGGTGTTTTCTTGGCAGCAGCTTTCGCGGGAGATGCCTTTGCTTTAGCTTTTGAAGGCGTAGCTTTCTTTGGAGCAGCAGCAGCCTTCTTTTGCACAGTTTTTGTAGCCTGCGGTTTTGCAGCCGCTTTCTTGGCAACTACACGGGCTGGTTTTGCAGATACTGTGGCTTTGGCTTTCTTGGCATTTTTGACAGCCGGACTTTTTTTAGTGGCCATGGCTCTGATTTTTATGGATTAATATTTTATACACCCCATCATTTACCTCTACCTCAATATCAGATTGAATTTCAGGCATAAGCTGGATGTTATCCGCCAAAATTTCGGTGCAAATATAATCATTGAAATTTATAATGGCTGTTTTTAATGGTTCACGAGCTTCTATGCTTAATATTATACGATCCGTAAGCTCAAAACCGGCTTCTTTCCGGATCTTTTGAATACGATTTACCAACTCACGGGCATTGCCCTCATCCTTCAGTTCGGGCGTGATCTCAATATCCAATGCCACGGTCAGATTGTCTTTGTTGGCCACGCTCCAGCCCGGAATGTCTTCGGCAACGATATCCACATCCGCTGGCGTGACCGGCACCGGCGCTCCATCCACAGAAAGCTCAAAGGAACCCGTCCGCTCTAATATGCCGATCTCGGCCTGCCCCATAGCAGTGATGGCCGCAGCAACGGCTTTCATCCGGCTTCCCATCCTCTGGCCCAACGCCTTAAAATCGGGCTTTATTTTCTTTCGGATAAAACTATTATTCTCATCAATATATTCAAATGATTTCACATTCACCTCATTCCGGATAAGATCTTCCACCTGCGTAATCTGACGGCGCATACGGGCATCCAGCACCGGGATCAATACTTTCCGTAGCGGCTGCCGCACTTTGATATTTACTTTCTTCCTCAGCGATAATACCAGCGAAGAAATATCCTGCGCCAGTGTCATCCGTTCTTCCAGGTCTTGGTCAATGGCATCGGCATCAAAAACCGGGTAGTCTGCCAGGTGGACGGATTTCGCCTCAAGGCGATGGGTACTGTCGTTCAGGTTCCGGTACAACCAGTCTGCAAAAAACGGAGCGATCGGTGCGATCAGCCTTGCAATCATTTCCAGGCATTCGTACAGGGTCTGATAAGCACATATTTTATCATGCTCATAGGCTCCCTTCCAGAACCGGCGCCTGCACAGCCGTACGTACCAGTTGCTCAACTGATCATCTACAAAGGATGCAATGCTCCGGCCGGCCTGTGTAGGCTCATAGTCATCCATAGCCTTCGTTGCTTCGCGCGCCAGGGAATGCAAAGAAGATAAGATCCAGCGGTCTATCTCCGGACGCTCTTCCAGCGGTATATAACGCTCCTTAAATACAAACCCATCCACATTGGCATACAGCGCAAAGAACTGATAGGTATTATACAGGGTACCGAAAAACTTACGCTGCACCTCACGGATCCCCTCCGTATCAAAACGAAGACTGTCCCAGGGAGAGGCATTGGTAATCAAATACCAGCGCGTGGCATCTGCACTAAATCTTTCGATGGTTTCAAACGGATCCACGGCGTTACCCAGCCGCTTGCTCATCTTATTCCCATTCTTATCCAGCACCAGCCCGTTGGAAACAACCGTCTTGTACGCCACGCTGTCGAATAGCATGACGGCGAGCGCGTGGAGCGTATAAAACCAACCGCGGGTCTGATCTACCCCTTCGGCAATAAAATCTGCGGGAAACTTCTGCTGAAGCTTTTCTTTATCAAAAAACGGATAATGCCATTGCGCATAAGGCATTGCGCCTGAATCAAACCATACATCGATCAGATCCGGCTCCCGGTACATCGCCTCGCCATTTGCCGAAGCCAGAATGATCTGATCCACAAAAGGCTTGTGCAGGTCAAGCGTGGCATCATCGATCACTTGGTTGGTGTCCAGCACATCGTTGGCATGTGCCACTTCCCGCTTCAGCTCTTCTATCGAGCCGATACACTTCATCTCACCGCTTTCCGAAACCCAGATCGGTAATGGCGTACCCCAGTAACGGCTCCTGCTCAGATTCCAATCTACCATGTTTTCCAGCCAGTTACCGAATCTACCTTCACCAGTTGCTTTAGGTTTCCAGTTGATGGTTTTATTAAGTTCCACCATCCGGTCTTTGCGAGCGGTTGTACGGACAAACCAGGCATCGAGCGGGTAATAGATCACCGGCTTGTCGGTACGCCAGCAGTGCGGATAACTGTGCTCATACTTCTCCACTTTAAATGCCCTTCCTTCATGCTTGAGCTTCACCGCTATATCAACATCTACATCCTTATACTCCGGATCATCCTTATAATTCTTCACATAGCGGCCGGAAAATTCACCCATATAATCGTTGAATTTCCCTTCCTTATCCACCATCGTCAGGATACCGATATTGTGTTTTTTCCCTACTTTAAAGTCATCCGCCCCGAATGCAGGAGCGGTGTGTACGATCCCCGTACCGTCTTCCGTAGTCACAAAATCACCGGTGATCACCCGCCAGGGGTCGCCACCGGCCACCTCGCGGGTATTCCCTTCAAATGGCAGTAGCTGTTCGTAACGGCAACCCTGAAACTGCACGCCTTTCCATTGCCCCAAAATCATCCAGGGAAGATTTTTTATATCAGAATCAACACTTTTAAAATCATTAAATTGCGATTCTTTACTAAAGTATTTATTCAGTAATGTTTCTGCCAATACCACATGGATCAGTTCCCGTGTATAAGGGTTTAATGTTTTAACCAGCACATAGTCTATGCCGGCTCCAACTGTTAGCGCACAGTTCGAGGGAAGTGTCCACGGTGTGGTGGTCCATGCGAGAAAGAATACATCCTGCCCGCCGGAGGCATCGAAAAGAAAACGGCTGTCCTCATTCCGGACAGCTTTAAACATCGCCACAAGGGTGGTATCCTTCACCTGCTTATAGGTACCCGGCTGGTTCAGTTCGTGAGAACTAAGACCGGTACCCGCAGCCGGGGAATACGGCTGTATGCTCACACTCGTGTACAGCAGATCGTTCTTATATAATTCCTTCAGGCACCACCAGAGTGTTTCTATATATTTATTATCAAATGTGATATACGGATCATCCAGATCTACCCAGTATCCCATCTTCTCGGTCAGCTCGTCCCATTTGTCTTTATAACGCATGACGGCCTCCCGGCATTTCCGGTTATATTCTTCGACGGTGATCTTTACGCCGATATCTTCTTTGGTAATGCCCAGCTCTTTTTCCACACCCAGCTCCACCGGCAACCCATGGGTATCCCATCCGGCCTTGCGCTCAACCCGGTAGCCTTGCATAGCCTTATAACGGCATACCAGGTCTTTGAGCGTACGGGAGATCACATGATGGATACCGGGCATACCATTGGCGCTCGGCGGTCCTTCATAAAATACGAAAGGCCGGTCTGCAGACCGCTGCTGTATGGATTTTTGAAATACTTCTTCTTCCTGCCAACGCTTTAAAAACGCCTGCTCAATAGCAGGCATATCAAGATTTTTATATTCACGGTATTTATCCGACATAGACTATGCTCAGGCTAAAAAAATAGCCGCAAAGTTAAGGAATAAAATGCTAAAAAAAGTCTAATGTGCCATAGCTGCCTGCTTCATCTCACGCACTTTCTCGGCGCCCAGGTATCGTTCGATCCTGTTTTCTGCCAGGTAAATCAGCGGTGTCAGCAGGATAGCCATCGCAGCTTTATAACCATAGTTGACCAGGCCGATCGCCAGTACCCGCTGCATACTCCAGTCGCGACCTATATAAAATGCAATAAATAAAACAATGAAACTATCTATTAGTTGGGATACCATAGTCGAACCGGTTGCACGCAGCCATATTTTTTTCTCCCCTGTATATTTCTTTATCTTATGAAAAACCCATACGTCCAGTATCTGGGCTATCCCAAAAGCAATCAGGCTCCCGAATATGATCCACATTCCCTGACAGAAGATACTGCTGAAGGCAGCCTGGAGATCCGGCACACCCTCCGCCTGCTGACTCGATACCCAGAATGATTTTTCCGGCGGGATATTGATCGCTATGTAAAACATGAGGAATGCATAGCTGATCAGCCCGATAGCTACGTAAGAGATCCGGCGGACCGCTTTGGGACCGTAGTATTCATTGACGATATCAGTCATTACAAATTCAAGCGGCCAGAGCAGCGCACCACAGGTCAGCGTAATGGTCAGACCCGTTTCCCCTAACAAGGTAAAAGGACTTGGGGTAAATCCCAGGAGTTCTTCGAGCGAGAAGAGTTTCCCGCCGATACACTCGGCGATCAGGGCATTGGCTACAAAAAAAGCGGAGAGGAAGAGGAACAGCTTGGCTGGCCGTTCGTGGATAATACGCTGGATCATTTTACCGGAGTTAGTTGTTTAACGCGGCAAAGTAATAATTTCACATTAATGTGAAGCATACGATCCATTAATTTGAAAATTTGAAAATGAGCCAATTTGAAAATGTACCTGATACGTAGCACTACTATGATCATTTTCTTCAACATTAAAACATTGAGGAATTAAGGACATTTAGACCACATGCTCTTAATGATCTCAATCTCTTAATGCCTTAATGGTTCATCAAGAAATGTGGGAAATGTGTTGAATGTGGAAAATGTGATAAACACATTCGTCACATTCAACACATTTCCCACATTCTTATGATCAGCCAGTCCGGCGCGACAAAATGCTATTGAAATGCTCCACGCTGTTATTCAGAACGAATACTTCCCGTCCGGCGTGTACATGACCGGCAGCAATTTTTTGTTACGCTCAAAATAATCGTATCCGGCTTTGAGGTTTACCCAAAACTGTTGCTTGGCGGTATCTGATGCAAAGTTACGCCCCAGGTAATTCAATCCTTTCCGGTCGAAACGTACAGGGAAAATATGGACGGGAATATATTGCTGCCCATTTAGACGGGCATTCAGACAAACCACGTACAATTCCTGGATAATATCATCGGTCATGGGCAGGCAACCGATCGTAAAGCAGCCGCCATGTATATATACATCGCCTCCCGGCCGCTTTTTATCGCCCATCATCAGATCAGAATAATTAGGGTAGTTGATCAGCATGGAAAGGTGAAAATCACTTTTCGGGTTGAAATCGTCGATAAAATACAGCCCCTCGGGCACCTGGCGATCTCCCTCACAGCGTTTCGGCCCCAGCACCCCGGACAGTGCACATACGCGATAATGTTTGAGCAGTGTGTATTGAGCCGTATCGCTATCCCTGGCCCAAAGCTCCATTTCGTTATTGGATTTAAAGGAACGGATATAAATATCCTTGGGCGGGTATGACAATCCATAACTTTTAAAGAGATGCTCCAGGGAATCATCATACTTGCTCCAGGCCTGGTTGACGCGCGGGAAGGTAAACTGGAAATTCCGAAAAGTACTTACATCGCCCTGCGCCAACGCGGGTGTCGTGTACATGCCGGAGCATATACAAATAAAGAGAATGGGGAGCCACTTTTTGATCATGGTCAATTCAATATTTAACAATATAAGCATAGCCCGATCTCGAGCTCTATGCAAATATACCGACAGACTTTGAGTTCATTTCTTAACGGAAACAAAAATGATCTATTTAATTAGCTAATCAGCCAATGTGCTGATTAGCTAATATCTGTC
>JBEBVQ010000098.1:0-7835 GCA_040392625.1 Taibaiella soli
GTCGCGCTCCGGCGAAAAGTACTACGTATTACCGACCGGAAAGAGGCCATAAAAACAGCCTGTACACTGGCACATCCCGGAGACATTGTGCTGGTAGCCGGCAAAGGACATGAAACGTACCAGGAGATCGCAGGAGTCAGGCATCCGTTCGATGACCGCGGAATATTGCTGGAAACTTTTAAACTTTTAGACAAATAACCCGATGCTCTATTACCTCTTTACATATCTGCGTGAGCACTTCGGATTATTCGGAGCGGGGATATTTTATTACATCACCTTCCGCACAGCGATGGCCGTGATCCTGTCGCTGATCATATCCATGCTGCTCGGCAAGCGCCTTATCCGATTTCTCCAGCGGAAGCAGATCGGTGAAACCGTGCGTGACCTGGGGCTCGAAGGAGAAACCCTGAAAAAAGGAACACCGACTATGGGCGGGCTGATCATCATCGCTGCCATACTGATACCCACGTTGCTTTTTGCACGGGTGCTGAATGTCTATACCATGCTCATGATCGTAGCTACCGTATGGCTGGGTCTTGTCGGGTTCCTGGATGATTATATTAAAGTCTTCAAAAAGAATAAAGAAGGACTGGCCGGCAGATTCAAGATACTGGGGCAGTTAGGATTGGGCATTATCATTGGCCTCACCATGTACAACAACGAGCACGTCGTTACCAGCCGTGAAGTGATCCAGGACAAGCCGATACTGTATAACAGTACGGAAAAGCAAGTATCAGGGCCATTCCTGCGACGCGACGAAGCAGGAAATATGAGGGAATACGTTACCGTGCGGACCACCAACACCACCATACCTTTTACCAAAAGCCATGAGCTCAGCTATGCACGGATCGCCGCAGTATTCGGTGAAAATGCCCTGCATATCATGACACCGGTGATATACATACTGTTCGTGACTTTCATTATAGTAGCCGTGTCGAACGGGGCCAATATCACAGACGGCGTTGACGGCCTGGCCACGGGTGTTTCCGCAATTGCCGGTATCTGCCTCGGTGTGTTTGCCTATGTATCCGGCAATTACATCTTTGCGGACTACCTCAATATTATGCACATCCCCAACCTGGGTGAAGTTTCCATTTTCATCGGAGCCTTCGTAGGCGCGTGTGTCGGGTTTCTATGGTACAATGCCTACCCCGCACAGGTATTCATGGGAGATACCGGCAGCCTGGCGCTCGGCGGAATTATTGCGGCGCTTGCCGTTATCGTACGCAAAGAGCTGCTGATACCCATTATATGCGGCATTTTCCTCGTGGAGAACCTGTCCGTGATGATCCAGGTAGGATATTTCAAGCATACCAAACGGAAATACGGGGAAGGGCGACGCATCTTCCTCATGTCGCCGCTGCATCATCATTATCAGAAGCTCGGGTATCACGAGAGCAAGATCGTAACACGGTTCTGGATTATTGGGATCATGCTGGCGCTGCTGAGTATCGCAACCCTGAAAATGCAATAAGCAATAAAAAAAGAAAATGAACACAAACACAAATAAAAAACTCATTGTCCTCGGAGCCGGCGAAAGCGGCACCGGCGCTGCCCTGCTTGGCAGGCAGCAGGGATGGGATGTGTTTGTGAGCGACGGAGGAAACATTCAATCTGATCATAAAAAAACATTACAAGCTGCAGGCATTCCTTTTGAAGAAGGAGGGCATACTATGGAAAGGATCCTGGCAGCCGGCTGCATTGTGAAAAGCCCCGGTATCAGCGACAGCACACCAGTTATGCAGCAGGTAAAATCTGCAGGAATAGAAATATGCAGCGAAATTGAGTTCGGCTACCGCTACAAGGGCAGCGGGAAGATCATTGCTATTACCGGCAGCAACGGTAAAAGCACCACAACCATGCTCACCTTTCACCTGCTGAAAGAAGCAGGATATGATACGGCGCTTGTAGGAAATATCGGCCTCAGCTTCGCCCGGCAACTGGCAGAGCAGCCTGCTGACTGGTATGTCATGGAAGTCAGCAGCTTCCAGCTCGATGATATCCACTGGTTCCGGCCAGACATTGCTGTGCTGCTCAATATCACACCCGACCATCTTGATCGCTACGACAACCGGATGGAAAATTACATAGCAGCAAAATTCCGCATTACGGAAAACCAAACAACTTCAGACTTCCTGATACTTAACCAGGACGACCCGGTCATCGGGCAATACCTGGCCACCCATTCTTTTCACGCAAAAAAAATCTTCATTACGATGAGCGAACAGCACACAACAGACGACGGAGGCTACATACACAATGAGCGTATGTACCTGCAATACGGAGGGGAAGAAATGAGTACATCCATACACGATCTGTCCATTAAAGGAAAACACAATCAATACAACAGCATGGCAGCGGGAATCAGCGCACGTATTGCAGGCATCAGGCGGGAAAAGATACGGGAGAGTTTCACCACTTTCGAAGGTATGGAACACCGGCTGGAATACGTGGCAACCATACGCGGGGTTCATTTTATCAATGACAGCAAAGCTACCAACATCAACTCCGTATGGTATGCGCTGGAAGACATGAAGCACCCTACCATATTGATCCTGGGCGGGCAGGACAAAGGAAACGATTATTCGGAACTGACGGCGCTGGTGCAGGAAAAAGTAAAAGCGATCATTTGCCTGGGTGTGGATAATACAGCGATACACGAAGCTTTCAGTGCTATAGTGCCGAATATCATTGACACGGAAACAGCTAAAGAAGCGGTACTCGCGGCTTATGCACTGGCAGAAAAAGGAGATACCGTATTGCTCTCTCCGGGATGCGCCAGCTTCGACCGTTTCAAAAATTTTGAAGACCGGGGGAAACAATTTAAAGAAGCCGTAAACGAACTATAAAAGCAGGAAAAATATGCGGCAAATGCTGGAACGGATAAAGGGCGACAAAGTAATATGGTCTGTTGTGCTGGTGTTATCATTTATCAGCCTGCTTGCCGTGTATAGCTCTACCGGCTCACTGGCATACCGTATGGATAAAAATGCCAGCTATTACCTGGTCAAGCAACTGGTTGTATTGGGCATGGGCCTGGTGATCATTTACCTGGTGCATCGCGTGAATTATACCAAATTTGCGCGGATAGCCGTACTCCTCTATGTGATCAGCCTGCCGTTGTTGTTGTTTACACTATTCTTCGGAGCCACGATCAATGAAGGCTCCCGCTGGATCAAGCTGCCGATCATCAATATCACCTTTCAAAGTTCCGATCTTGCCAAGTTGGCACTGTTCCTGTTTCTCGCAAGGATGCTCAGTATGAAGCAAAGCAGCATCAAAGACCTGAAAAAAGGGTTTATTCCTGTCCTGGTACCGGTACTCCTGACCTGTTTGTTCATTGCACCCGCCAACCTGTCTACGGCGCTGATGCTCGGCGGTACCTGCTGCATCCTGTTCTTCATAGGCCGGGTACAATCGAAACATATCGCCATGCTTGCAGTAGCCGGGCTGATCGGCATAGCCGCATTGTTTATCTTTTCGAAGATAACGGGATTCGGGCGCGCCGACACCTGGGAACAGCGGATTGTGGATTTTGTGGGCAGCGGCGACGGAGAGAAAGAAGAAGTGTACCAGGTACTGCAGGGGAAGATCGCCATTGCCAACGGCGGTCTCTTAGGAGTTGGCCCCGGGCACAGTCGTCAGCGGGATTATCTGCCGGAGGCCTATTCCGACTTTATCTATTGCAGCATCATCGAAGAGTACGGACTCGTAGGCGGCATATTTATCGTGTGCCTGTACCTGCTGTTCCTGTGGCGCAGCATTCTCATTTTCCGGAGATGTCCGTATGCTTTCGGCGCTTTTCTGGCAGTAGGGCTGAGCATTACCCTGGTATTCCAGGCGATGCTGAATATGGCAGTGAACGTAAATCTCGTACCTGTAACAGGACTTACCTTACCCATGATCAGCATGGGCGGATCATCCATATGGTTTAACAGTATTGCCATTGGCATTATACTCAGCGTGAGCCGTTATGTGGACGAGATGGAAGGAAAGAAAACAACAGAATCTAAAAAAATAAAAAAACAGGCAATACCGGTAACCGGATAACAGACATGGATCATCTACGCATCATAATAGCAGGAGGCGGCACCGGGGGGCATATATTCCCCGCGATAGCCATTGCGCATGCATTACAACGCCTGCGTACGGATGTCTCGCTGCTGTTTGCCGGTGCGCAGGGGAAGATGGAGATGGAGCAGATCCCACAGGCGGGCTTCGAGATTGTGGGGTTGGATATCGCGGGCTTCAACCGGAGTCATCTGCTGAAAAATCTGTCGTTACCTTATAAGCTGCTGAAAAGCGCCTGGCAGTCTCACCGCCTTCTGTCTGCATTCCGGCCCCATGCAGTGGTTGGCGTAGGCGGCTATGCCAGCTTCCCGGTATTGCGGGCTGCACAGCGAAAGGGCATACCCACCGTGATCCAGGAACAAAATTCCTTTGCCGGAAAAAGCAACAAGATACTGGGGCGTAAGGCGAAAGCCGTATGCGTGGCTTATGAAGATATGGAGCGCTTCTTCCCTAAAGAAAAGCTGGTGTACACCGGCAATCCTGTACGGAAGAAGCTGGCAGCGTCCACCCTTACCCGTAGCGACGGACAGGCATGGCTGGGGCTTAACTCTTCCCGAAAAACGATCCTGGTCGTTGGTGGCAGCCTGGGCGCCCGCTCGGTCAATGAAGCGATAGATACACACCTCGAAGACATGCTCCGGGAGGGTGTGCAACTGATCTGGCAGACGGGCAAGCTCTATCATGAACAGGCAAGAACAAGGGCTGTACAATATGCCGGACAGGTAAAAGTATTTGATTTCATCCGGGAGATGGATTATGCATACGCAGCGGCAGACATCGTGATTTCACGGGCAGGCGCGCTGGCTATCGCCGAGTTGTGCATCGTGGGCAAGCCGGTAATCTTTGTGCCCTATCCGTATGCGGCAGAAGACCACCAGACATCCAATGCAGCCTCGCTGGTAGCGCACAATGCCGCCATGATGGTGAAGGATAACGAAACAAAAACGGGATTATTGAAAAAGTTGAAACAACTGCTGCACAACGACACGATGCAGCAGGTAATGATACAGAACATTAAAAGCTTGGCGGTCTATGATGCGGATGAACAGATCGCCCGGCAAGTAATAAAAGCGGCAACCTCCGGATCATGAATATACAGGAGTTGAAACGAGTCTATTTTATCGGTATCGGCGGTATCGGCATGAGCGCCCTGGCGCGTTATTTCCATGAAAAAGGAGCAACGGTGCAGGGGTATGACCGGCACCATACCGCGCTGACCCATCGCATGGAGCAGGAAGGCATCCGCATACATACAGAAGACAGTATTGACCTCCTTGACCGGGATGCAGAGCTTGTAGTTTATACGCCCGCAATACCTGCTGCGCACCGGCAACTGACATGGTACCGCGAAAATGGCTATCCTGTCTATAAACGCAGCGGTGTGCTGCAATGGATCACGCAATCGATGTTTGCTATTACCGTGGCCGGTACACATGGCAAAACCACAACCAGCACCATGACCGGCTGGCTGCTGCGTGAAACCGGCTACGGATGCAATGCATTTCTCGGCGGTATTTCTGCCAACTACAACACCAACTTCTGGAGCAGCGATAAGGACACTGCAGTTATAGAAGCAGATGAATACGACCGCAGCTTCCTGAAATTGAATCCGGATATCGCTATACTTACCTCCATGGCGCCCGACCACCTGGATATCTATGGCACCCCGGAGGAAATGGAAAAAGCATTCATTCAATACACACAGCAGATCAAACCCGGCGGGATACTGCTCTTTCGTCATGGTATAGCAAGGAGCGGCGAATTCAGAGCAGAACAAAAATATTCTTACAGTCTGCAGAATGATGCGGCTGATATCTATGCACACCACATTGTTCAGCATGAGGGCGGATACCGGTTCAGCATATTCGGCAAAAAAGGCATCATCGACAATATATACCTGCCTGTGGGCGGTATGCACAATGTGGAGAATGCCGTGGCCGCCATTGCAGTGGCCATGATGCTCGGTATCGACGGCAACCAGATCAAAGAAGCGCTGGCCGGCTTCCGGGGTGTAAAACGCCGGTTTGAGTATGTGGTAAAAACCAATGATACTATATACATAGATGATTATGCACACCATCCGGAAGAGCTTGCCGCATTGATCAAAAGCGTCAAGCAGTTGTTCCCGAAAAGGAAATGCGTGATTGTATTTCAGCCGCATTTGTTCAGCCGAACAAGGGACATGGCAGCATCATTTGCACACAGCCTTGATATGGCTGATGAAGTGATCCTGCTGGATATATACCCTGCGCGTGAGCTGCCTATTGAGGGCATCAGCGCTCAAACGATCGCAGACGAAATGAACAACCCCGCACATACCATATTATCCAAAGAGGAATTGCTGGATTATGTACGTGCAGCAAAGCCGGAGTTGCTGGTCACAGCCGGGGCAGGAGATATTGACCAGCTTGTACAACCTGTAAAAGAATTGCTGGAACAAAAATAAATGGAACAGAAGAAGCGTAAAATATCGGTCAGAAAGGTGCTGCAGGCAACCGTCACATTGATTGTGACGGCAGGCTGCATCGTGGCTGTGCTGAGCGCTTCGGAAGCCAACCACAAACGCACTGTTCGTGCGCTGGATATCCGGATCAGGAATGCGGACGCCTGCGCATTCCTCACAACGGCAGAGATACGCGAAATGCTGCTTGAAAACCGGCATATCATACCTGAAGAAACACCGGTGTCAGTGCTGGATCTGAACAGTATGGAAGCGATCATGCGATCCAACCCCTGGATATCGGAAGCGGAAGTGTATGTTGACAATACCAATACCCTGCATGTCGTCATCAGCCAGCGCGTACCGGTATTCCGTGTATTCGAGCAAGACGGGAACAGCTATTATATAGACAGCACGGGAAATACCCTGCCACTATCGGGCAAATACACACACTATGCTATTATTATCACGAATGTGCCGGAGCTGAAAAATGACAGTACCGGCGATGCACTGAAAGCACAAATGCTGAAGGTGTCGCAAGCCATCGGAGCCGACAGCTTCTGGAATCCGCAGGTGGCTTCTATAAAACTGAACGATGATCTTACATTCGAGTTGGTGCCCGTGCTGGGCAATCACCGTATCCTGATCGGCGATACGGCCCACCTGCAGGAAAAGCTGAGTAATGTATTCGCCTTTTACAAACAAGTGTTCAACCGTATCGGGTGGGATAAATACCAGGTGGTTGACGCCCGCTTCCGCGGACAAATAGTAGCGTCTCCTTCCTTACCTTGGAAACCGCCCAGGGACCGGGCTATGAGCAATATGAATTGGGTAAAAAGCATCATAGGCAATACACCGGCAGACAAGAGCGCTACAACGATTGCCACGACGCAGACAGCTGCCGCTGCTCCCACTACAACGGCGACACCGCCACCCGTTCAACCGGCAGTTGCTGACAAGCCGCCGGCAGAAAAAAAGGCGCCTGTAAACAAACCGGAAACAACTGCTGTTCCGGCGCCGAAAATAAAAACAGTTGAAAAAGAAAAGCCCGTACCTGAAAAGAAAAAACAGGAAATAAAAGAGGAGAAAACCGAAGCGCCAAAATACATCTACGAAGGAAATTAATTGATCAATTTTATAAACACGCCGCATATGAACAGGAATGAACAACCCGTCACACATCCCCCCCAGGATCCAAACAACGGAAACACACGACCCATCATCGTCGGATTGGATATCGGCACCACGAAGATTGTCGCTATCGCCGGACGGAAAAACGAATTCGGGAAGCTGGAGATCCTGGGATTCGGCAGGTCTGATTCTG
>JBEBVQ010000099.1:0-7824 GCA_040392625.1 Taibaiella soli
GAAATCCGGAAAGACCTCGACCGGCTCAAGCTGGTGGCAGACCGCTTCGGAAAAGTGGGCAGCATACCGCAGCTTGAAGAAGAAGACTTGCTGGTACGGCTGCAGGAGATGGTGCGCTATATGCAGCGGCGTGCACCAAGCAAGGTGAATATCAGCCTTGAAACAGACGACACCGAGATCCCGGTGCTGCTGAGCGGGCCGCTGTTCGACTGGGTGATCGAGAACCTGATCCGCAATGCGCTGGATGCTATGGATGGTGAAGGGAATGTAACAATACGGGTCAGCGACCACCAGCGCCAGATCATTATTGATATTACGGATTCGGGTAAAGGAATGCCCAGGCACCAGGCCAAAAAAGTTTTCCGCCCCGGGTTTACTACCAAAAAGCGGGGTTGGGGGCTGGGTTTGTCGCTGTCGAGGCGGATTATCGAGAAATATCATTATGGCTCCCTCTATGTCCGTCATTCCGAAGTCGGTAAGGGTACTACCTTCCGGATTATCCTGAGGCGGTAACCGGCGGCGCCTCATAAAAACTTACCGTACAATTTTGTTTTTGAAAAATTGTTTTTATCTTTCGATCTCAAATGCTTAAGCAGAACCGGTAAAGAGTATTTTGCTTTGATTTTCTGATAGTTATAGGAAAAGCAAAGATTGGTGAGTTTGATACTGTTTGCCGCTGAACATATCTTATACAGGAAAGATGAAACAATTTTTTTGCACATTTGCGATTGCTACGCTGCTTACTACAGGGGCTTATGCACAGCCACATCATGAATTCGGGATCATGGCCGGTGTATCCAATTATATCGGGGATCTTCAGGAGAAAGTGTTCCCGGCATATAATTATAAACCGGTGGGCGGCCTGTTTTACAAGTACTATATGAACCCCCATATGGGTTTGCGTTTCGGCATATCCCGTACGCAGATCGGCGCGGCAGACAGCTTGTCGGAAGTGCAGTTGAAGCGTGAACGGAACCTCCGGTTTGCCAGCAATCTTACGGAGGTGCATGGCGCGCTTGAAATAAATATGCTGCCCGTAGAAGTGGATAGATTCAAGTTCACACCTTATGTATTCGCGGGCCTCGCCGTGTACTACAGCAATCCTTTTACAGACGGCCCCAACAATGAAAAAGTATATCTCCGCCCGCTGGGCACGGAAGGCCAGGGATTGCCGGAATATCCTGACCGGAAAGAATACAACCTGGTGAATGTAGCATTCCCGGTCGGCGGCGGACTTAAGTTCTTTGTCGGCAAAACACTGATGATCACTACCGAGGTGGGCTTCCGCTATACGGCTACCGATTACCTGGATGATGTGAGCAAATCGTATGTAAATATGGACGTGCTGGAACAGCACAAAGGCAAGCTGGCCGTGGATCTTGCTTATCGCGGTAATGAAAGCCCCTACTGGGACGGCAGCTATTATCCCGATTATAAATACCAGCGCGGCGACAGCAAGGCCAATGACTGGTATTGGTTTGGCGGCATCACTGCGGCGATTTATTTTGAGGCATTCGGGAATGTTGCAGAATACTGGCAGACCAAATGCCCCGGCAGCAGGAAGTTTAAATGGGGGTCGAGGTAAAATAGATCGTTGGATATTTTATGCAGCCTGTTCTGAAAAGGACGGGCTTTTTTTTGAATATTATTAGCTAATGTGATAATTGGCTGATTAGCTAATTATTCCTCGTAATTGGAATTAGCTAATCAGCACATCAGCTAATTGGCTAATTATTCAACATTTCCATGACAAACCCACCGGCTTTCTGATGGTTTTAGGGCGTAGCTTTGCCGCCATAAAGAAATGATTATGAAATATACAGCTTTTTTAAGTCTTCCCGTTTTAGGACTTTGTCTTACCTCATTTTCCCTGCAAGCGCAACAGAGCAATCCCAATGACCCGCTGCGCTACGATGATGAAAAACATTTTAAAAATATCCGCCAGCTTACATTCGGCGGTGATAATGCCGAGGCTTATTTCGGGTTCGATAACGAGCATATTATATTTCAGCGCACCGATCCGAAGGACGGGATTATGTGCGATCAGATCTTTTACGGAAAAATTCCCTCGGATCCCAAAGACAGTTTTCAATATCATATGGTGAGTACGGGCAAAGGACGTACTACCTGTGCCTACATCATGCCGGATAAAAAGCATGTGCTGTATGCATCTACCCATTTGGGAGGCGAAGACTGCCCGCCGGTACCGGATCGTAACGTACTCAAAAAGTATGTATGGCCGATCTACGACAGCTATGATATCTTCGTTGCCGACCTGGACGGGAATATCGTAAAACAACTGACCAGCGAGCCGGGCTACGATGGAGAGGCAACCATCTCACCCAAAGGCGACAAGATCGTATTTACTTCTATCCGCAACGGCGATCTTGATTTATATACCATGGATATCGATGGTAGCAACGTAAAGCAGGTAACACACGAGTTGGGCTATGACGGCGGCGCCTGGTTCTCTCCTGATGGTACCAAAATACTTTGGCGCGCCTCCCGCTTCAAGACCGAAGAGGCAGCAAACGAATACAAGCGCCTGCTTGCTGAGGGGCTGGTGATGCCTACTGAAATGGAACTGTT
Source organism: Taibaiella soli (assembly GCA_040392625.1). Classification (GTDB taxonomy): domain Bacteria; phylum Bacteroidota; class Bacteroidia; order Chitinophagales; family Chitinophagaceae; genus JBEBVQ01. The sequence continues at coordinate 2,590 of JBEBVQ010000099.1, forward strand.
TGTTGCCGATGCAGACGGTAGTAATGCGCGCCAGGTGACGAACATTGGGCAGGCTAACTGGGCGCCCAACTTTACCCCCGACGGCAAGCGCATCATTTTTGCCTCCAATCATGAGTATGAGCGCGGATTCCCGTTCAACATGTACATCATCAATATTGACGGTACCGGACTGCGGAAAATATCGCATGACGGCGGGTTCGATGCCTTCCCGATGTTCACGCCGGATGGGAAAAGACTGATCTTCAGCTCTAACCGTAATAACGGCGGCACCCGGGATACAAATGTCTTTATCTGCGACTGGGTAGAATAATGACAGGCGTTTCGGGGCGCTAACCGAATACATGCCGGCTGGCGGCTTCTATTTCTTCACCGCTGATGCTGTGCGGCTTGCCCGGATAGATAATCGTCTTCAGATCTCCGTGCAATGACCGTATGGTTTCAGCGGTTTCTTCTATCCGCGATAAAGGCACATGCGGGTCATTATCTCCCGCGCTGATATGTATCGGCGTACCGGCAAAGTCACCGGTATAATGGTCTTTATGGAGCGTAGCGCCGATAAGCCCGCCGGTAAAGGCAATAATTCCGCCATAGCGCCGGGCATTTCTTGCGGTATATTCCAGCGTAAGGCAGGCGCCCTGAGAGAATCCCGTGAAATAAATATGCTCATAGGCAAAGCCTGCCTGCACTGCTGCCGACACAGTCCGGTCAACTGCCGACAAAGCAGCATCGAGCCAGGGCTGGTTTTGTGTTTCCGGAGCCATAAAGCTATACGGGTACCAGGTGTTTTCGGAGGCACGGGGCGCCAGTGTCCATGCATCGCCGGCATTCAGATGATGTACCAGCGGTAGCATATCTTCCGGGGAGCCGCCCCGGCCATGAATTAATATCACTGCTTTGTCTGCCAGCTCCGGCGTACCGGACTGAACCAGTGGATTTGTATGTATCATGTCAATGCAGTTTAATCCAGTTTGGGCAGGATGGTTTCCAGCCGTTCGCGGAAACCTTCGTATTGTGGGGGCAGCATGAGTCCGCTGCCTAATTTTGCCACAGTTTCATCGGTGCTGAAACCGGGATTGTCCGTAGCGATCTCAAACAGTACGCCGCCCGGCTCGCGGAAATAGAGCGAATAAAAATAATTCCGGTCTATTTTCTCGGTGATATGCAGTCCTTGCTGCCGTATCTTTTCCCTGAAGTGCATCAGCGTTTCTTCATCGGGCACCCGGAAAGCCACATGATGCACAGACCCGCCTGCCACAAGACCTTCCGGTTCTCCGGGCGCTTCCGCAATGTCCACGATATTGGCTTCTGATACGGCATCGGTGATAAACCGGTAGCGGTTCACCTCTTGCTGCAGCAGGCGGTAGCCGAATACATCGGTCAGTATGCGGGCCGTAGCATCCATTTTATGGGTGGTGATGGTGACGTGATGAAAGCCTCTGGTGGCATGTTCGGCCTTTACTTCGTCTGTTTCCCAGGGTTTCCGTGTGTCTGGTTTTGCGGGTACTGTAAGTTCAAATTTAAGTCCGTCGGGATCGAGGAAGGTCAGGTATTGCTCACCGAACTTCTCGGCTACATTGTTATATATGACGTTATTTTCGTCCAGCCGTTTCTTCCAGAAATCAAGGCTGCCTTCGGGTACGGCATAGCCGATCTCGGTCACCTGCCGGGCGCCGCGTTTGCCTGTGCGCACTTTATCGCCCCAGGGGAAGAAGGTAAGGATGGTGCCGGGAGCGCCCGTTTCGTTGCCAAAATAGAAATGGTATGTTTCGGGGTCATCGAAATTGACGGTCTTTTTCACCAGTCGGAGACCTAAGATACGGGTATAGAAATCGTGATTTTTTTGGGCGTCGCCGGCAATGGCTGTAATATGGTGGAAACCGGTTATCTTGTTGTTCATGGCTGTGTATTTTATAATGCAAAGTTGCACTGATTGTTATTAACCGCCATTGATCTATGACAAGAAGTTCGTGCCATGAACAAGTTGCTCCGATGCTTTTGTGGAATCTTTTTTAGTCAGTATCACGGATTTATCGGATTAAGGGATTCCACGGACAAAAATCCGTGCTATCCGTGTAATCCCGATAAATCCGTGATGCTGATAATAAAGTATCGTGCAGAGTATCTGCGACAACATTGTACATCATTTTCTTTCCGGCAGAAACTCATACCCGATATCCCTCCGGTAATATATCCCTTCGTATGTGATTTTGGCGGCATTCTGATAGCTCTGCGCTAATGCGGCATCCAGCGTATCTCCTGAAGAGGTGACCGCTATTACCCGTCCGCCGCTGGTCACAATCTCGTTGCCTTTATTGGTAGTGCCGGCATGAAACACAAGACTGTCCTTTACTTCTCCCAGTCCGCTGATGATTTTCCCTTTGGGATAAGAGCCGGGGTAGCCGCCCGAAACCAGCATCACCGTACCCGCAGATTGGGGACTGTGTATCACCCGGGCCTGATCCAGCCGCCCTTCGTGCATCATTACGATCAGCTCAACCAGGTCATTTTCCAGCCGAGGCATCACCACTTCGGTTTCCGGATCACCCATGCGACAGTTGTATTCGATCACATAAGGATCATCACCCACTTTGATCAGCCCGAAGAAAATAAATCCGTGGTAAATGATGTTTTCTGCTTTTAGTCCTGCAACCGTGGGATCGATGATCCGTTCTGTTATTTTCTGCATGAATGCTTCGTTCGCAAATGGAACGGGCGAGATGGCGCCCATACCGCCGGTGTTTGGCCCGGTATCGCCTTCACCGATGCGTTTATAATCTTTTGCTTCCGGCAGGCGCACGTAATACGTACCGTCGGTGAGCACAAAAACAGATAATTCAATCCCGTCGAGGAATTGCTCTACGACTACTTTTTTGCCGGCTTCGCCAAATACCGATTCGCGGATCATGGCGGTGAATGATTGTATGGCTTCGTCCTGGCTTTGAGCGATGACCACACCTTTGCCCGCGGCAAGCCCGTCTGCCTTCAGCACAATGGGCAGGGGGAGGGTTTGCAGGTAATTAAGCCCTTCATCAAAATTGTCGCTGCTGAACTCACGATAGGCCGCAGTAGGGATATTGTGCCGCTGCATGAATTTTTTGGAGAATGCCTTGCTGCCCTCGAGCTGTGCGCCGTCTTTAGAAGGCCCGGCCACGATGATATGCTTCAGCGCTTCATCCTGCTGCATAAAGTCGTAAATGCCGGCTACCAACGGGTCTTCCGGGCCCGGGATCAGGATATCGATGTTTTGGCTGAGGCATATTTCCTTAACCGCATTAAAATCAGAAACATTTACAGGGATGTTCGTTCCGTATGCCCCCGTACCCCCATTGCCCGGCGCAATAAATAATTTATTGCATAAAGGGCTTTGGCTGATTTTCCAGGCAAAAGCAGATTCCCTGCCGCCACCACCGAGGATGAGTATATTATAAGACATGATCGTGAAATTAAATTGTACGGGGAATTGCTCCCGTACGCATAAATTTATCTATATTCAGCCCGCAAAAATATCCAACAAAGCCATTCTTTCAGAAAAAATCTGCTTATGACCCCAACAAATGCGGCCAACACGGCAAAACACCCTAAAGGTTTGTATGTTTTGTTCTTCACGGAAATGTGGGAACGCTTCGGCTATTACCTGATGCTGGGGATATTTTCCCTGTATATGCTGGATGCAGTGGACAACGGAGGCATGGGCTTCTCCGCTCAGAAAAAATCGGATATCTACGGCACCTATATAGGTTTGGTTTATCTCACTCCGTTCATCGGTGGCCTGCTGGCCGACCGGATATTGGGGTACCGGATGGCCATTCTGATTGGCGGGCTGCTGATGGCTGCGGGATATATCGGCCTTGCCATGCCGGGGGAGGGTATGTTTTATATTTCCCTGCTATTGATCATATTGGGGAATGGCTTTTTTAAGCCCAATATTTCCACCCTTGTCGGTAACCTGTACAATGACGACCGTTACAAGGCCAATAAAGACGCGGGTTACAATATCTTTTATATGGGCATCAACATCGGTGCTTTTGTCTGCAATTTTGTGGCCGCGTATATGCGGATCAACTTTGGCTGGGGCTGGGCATTTGCAGCGGCCGGCGTTGGTATGCTTGTGGGGGTCATTATATTCCTTGCAGGCACAAAGCATATTAAATCCGCAGACGTGCTGAAGCCGGCGCAGAAAGAAGATCTTTCCCTGGCGAAGATATTTACATTCGTGCTGCTCCCGGTCTTTGTATTCGGCACGATTGGCTACTTCATCAATGGCGTTACCGGCGCGGATAATCCGCATGGCAATATTTTCGGTACGGATTCCAATGATGCCTTTCTGTTCGGTTGTATTCCGGTCATTGTTTTTTATATTTCCCTTTGGGTAAGGAGCGCCAAAGAAGATAAGAATGCGATCGGTGCCCTGCTGTCCGTGTTTTTCTGTGTGATCGTATTCTGGGCGGTGTTCCACCAGAATGGCGATGCGCTCACGGTATGGGCCAAAGACTATACCGACCGGGAGATGCCTGCTGCAGTGGCTACTGTTGCGGAAAAAATGAACATGGCGGAAAAGGTGACGTATGATCCTGCAGCTACGGAAGGTACTTATTTTGAGAACCTGCAGGAGGAAAAACGCCCGGCTGCAGGCAGTTCATTACTGCTGTTCTCTACAGAATTATATCAATCGGTGAATCCATTCTGGGTGGTGCTGCTGACGCCCATTATTGTGGGGGTATTCGGCTGGTTGCGGACAAAGAAAAAAGAACCGTCCACACCGGCCAAGATCGCACTGGGGCTGTTTATTACCGGCCTCTCTACGCTGGTGATGGTAGGTGCGGTATCGGCTGCGCAGGGCGGCGACGCAAAGGCTTCGAGCTGGTGGCTGATCATGTCTTACGGGGTGATCACAGTGGGGGAACTGTGTTTGTCGCCGATGGGCCTTTCGCTGGTCTCCAAGCTAAGCCCGCCGCGACTTACGGCGCTGATGATGGGCGGCTGGTTCCTGTCCACATCTGTTGGGAATAAGCTTTCGGGCGTACTGTCGGGTCTGTGGGAGGGCTTTGACAATAAGGCCAATTTCTTCCTGATGAATTTCGGACTCTGCCTGGTAGCCACCTTTATGTTGCTGCTGCTGCTGCGCTGGCTGAGACGGGTGATGCAGGAGAAGAATATTTATTAATGTCCGGAGGGTGAGCTTTTAAACGAATACAGCCATTAAGAGGTCGTACATACCTTTTAATGGCTGTGTTG
>JBEBVQ010000100.1:0-7807 GCA_040392625.1 Taibaiella soli
CCGCGCGGCAATAACAGAAGCGCTCCGTACAAATTTTGATCCTGCCGTGATCCGGGCGGGGTGCATCGATTATTTTGACCTGGGCCAGGGTATTGCTGCTTATGCAGAGGTCTATGAGGCTATTCGGTGAAAGGATTTACCGTTTATATTTATATAAAGGAGTGGAATAATTGTTCCGGGGTTGATTGCCGCACCTGCAATTTCTCCGGAGTAAATGCCAATGTAAAGTTAATTGTAACAAAAAATGTTACAATTAAGATCATTTGCCTGTATCTTTGCTGTTGATATGAGTAATACACGATTTGCAACGGTGGTACATGTCCTGACGGTCTTAGCCGATCGCCCTGATGAATGGCTGAGCTCCGACTGGATCGCAGGGAGCATCAATATCAATCCCGTGATCGTGCGGAAGGAGCTGGGTGCGTTGCAGGATCAGGGCTGGGTGATCAGCCGGAAGGGTAAGGAAGGAGGGTATATGCTGGCTGTGTCAAGCAATAAGATCGTCCTGGCCGATGTATATAAGCTGGTGAAAAATACGGATGTGCTGGGAAAGAAAAACCTGCATCCTAATCCTAAATGCCCTGTCGGCAAGGATATTAATGCGAAGCTGGAGGCTTTGTTCCGCGAAACGGATGAGCAGGTATTTGCGTTACTCCGGAAAAAGACGTTGAAAGATTTTGTAAGTCAGTTCAGGTAATTGCTCCTGTAATCCCAGTGATTATAGCAGGGATTTATATTGAAAATTGAGAAAATAAAAATCAAATCATAAACTAAAATGTAAATGAGTATGAAAACAGGTATCACAGGCGCTACCGGACAACTGGGTCGTTTGGTAGTGGAGAATATGAAACACCGGGTAAATGCGGAAAACCTTACAGCGCTGGTGCGTACGCCGGAAAAGGCGGCGGACATGGGCATCGAGGCCCGGGCATTCGACTATACGAAGCCGGACATGCTGGCAGATGCATTACAGGGAATTGACCAGTTGTTATTGATCTCGGCCAATGAAGTCGGCCAGCGGAAAGCGCAGCATGAAAACGTAATTAATGCGGCCAAGGACGCGGGTGTCAAACGGATCGTTTATACCAGCCTGCTCCATGCCGGCACTTCATCGCTGAGCCTGGCCATAGAGCACCGGGACACGGAAGAGATGCTGAAAGCGTCAGGTATCCCCTATACTATTCTGCGGAATGGCTGGTACACGGAAAATTATACGGCATCGATACCGGATACACTTGCTGCGGGTGCATTTGCCGGCAGTGCGGGCGAAGGGAAGATCTCCTCTGCTACCCGCGAAGATTATGCAGAAGCTGCAGCCGTTGTGCTGACCGGCGAAGGACACCAGGATAAGCTGTACGAACTGGCGGGAGATGAATCCTATACACTTGGGGAACTGGCTGCAGAAGTATCGCGCCAGACCGGTAAAGACATCCCTTACAACAATCTTGCCGAAGGTGAATATGCAGATGCTTTGAAATCCCGGGGGTTGCCCGAAGGCCTTGCGAAAACTATTGCCGGCTGGGATACCGGAATTGCAGGGAATGACCTGTACGACGAGAGCAAGACGCTTTCCCGGCTCATCGGACGCCCTACTACTCCGTTGGCAACTGCAGTAAAGGAAGCGCTGGCTTAGGTATTTTGAATGAATAAAACCGGCTGTACGGTGATTAAATATAGTAATGTGATATGCAGGAAAATATTCTTATATTGCATAATGTAACAGTCTATACAGATATAATATTATGCTTGAATTGGTGATTGAATCCCGTACAGCCGCTTTGTCCCCTGAGATGAAGGTAAAGCGTATCCTGCCTTTCCGGTTGCGGAGAATGATCGGTCCGTTTATCTTTATGGATCATGCAGGCCCCGTAGAAAATATAACGCTGCAGCAGTCGTCGGGTATGGACGTCCTCCCTCATCCTCATATCGGCCTCTCGACTGTCAGTTATTTATTTGGCGGCCAGGTGACGCACCGCGACAGTTTAGGCGTAGAGCAGGTCATTCTGCCCGGTGAGGTAAACTGGATGACGGCCGGCAGGGGGATCTCCCATTCTGAAAGATTTGAGGATCCGTCTGCGCTGGCGGGTGGACTGGAAATGATACAGACTTGGGTGGCCCTGCCTGAAAAGGACGAAGAGGCAGCTCCCTCCTTTATGAATTATAAGCCGGGGCAGTTACCCGTTTTTACCGATAAGGGTGTCTGGATGCGGCTCATTGCCGGAAATGCATATGGACTTCAAAGCAGCGTCCATACCCATTCTCCGTTGTTTTATCTGCATGTGGTATTGGATGCGGGCGCCCGTTTTGCCTTGCCGGAAGAGCATTCCGAACGTGGATTTTATATTGTGAAAGGATCGGTGGAAATTGCAGGAACCACATACACACAAGGTAAGATGCTGGTATTCACTAAGGGAGTCGATCCGCGCATCGTGGCCCGGGAGGCCACTACCTTGATGCTCCTGGGTGGCGAGCCGCTGGGTGAGCGATTCATCTGGTGGAACTTTGTCTCTTCACGAAAGGAACGGATCGAACAAGCCAAGGAGGATTGGAAGCAGGGCAGGTTTATTTTACCGCCTGACGACAACGAAGAGTTTATACCACTCCCCGATGACCGTTCAAAGCCGGCAAGCAGCGGCCCGCCACCGCCACCGCCGCTTTCATGATCTTTGATTACCGGTGCAGGTATGGAATAGCTGGGGTATATTATAAGACACTTATTTTATTTGTTAATCATTTAAAACATAATACTGTGAACAGTTTGGAAAACAAGGTGATCATCATCACCGGTGCAGCCATGGGGCTTGGCCTTGCTGCTGCAAAAGAGCTGGCTTCAAGAGGAGCACAGCTTGCGCTTGTAGATTACAATGAGAAAAGCCTGGCGGCAGCGAAGGATGAAATCAGTAAACAATCTCCTGGTGTAAAGATCATTACGGTAGTAGCGGATGTATCCAATGAGGATGCCGTAAAAAACTATGTTGATGAAACGGTAAAGGCATTCGGGCGCATCGACGGTTTGTATAACAATGCAGGCATTGAAGGCAAGCAAGCCGGGATAACGGAGTACGATGTAAACGTGTTCAAAAAAGTGATTGACATTAACCTGATGGGCGTTTATTACGGAATGCGGTATGTTATTCCTGTAATGCAGCAGCAGCAATACGGACGGATCGTGAACGTGGCTTCCGTAGGCGGCATACGCGGGGTGCTGAACCAGGTACCGTACGTAGCCAGTAAACATGCGGTTTCGGGAATGACGAAAAATGCGGCGCTTGAGTACGGCCGGCACGGGATCAATACCAATGCCATCGCGCCCGGCGCCATACTAACGCCGATGGTAGCTGAAGCTTTCAGGCAGGTGAACCCGGAAGACCCGAAAGCGGCGGAAACAGAATATGCCCAGCGTAACCCCGTTAAACGACTGGGACTGCCACACGAAGTAGCTAACGTCGTTGCATTCCTTTTGAGTGAAGAAGCCTCTTATGTGAACGGCCAGACCATTGCCATTGACGGGGGGGAATCAAATATCTACGGAAACGTATAACCTGAAAAGTAACCTGAGCACAAAATAAAAACCATAAACAACCAAAACAAAACAATCATGAGAAGACTACTTTCGTTTTTTATCGTTGCTTTATTAGCCTTTCCGGCATTTGCCCAGACTACCTGGAAGGCAGATCCCATGCACTCAAAGCTGACCTTTACTGCCCCGCACCTTGGTATTTCTGATGTAGCCGGTTTATTCCGGAACTTTGAAGTAACCGTTACGACCGGCAAAGATGACTTCAGTGATGCGGTTTTCGAGCTTTCCGCAGACGTAGCTTCCATTAATACCGAAGTGGAAATGCGCGACAATCACCTGAGATCAGGCGATTTTTTTGAGGTAGAGAAATATCCGGCCATGACCTTTAAAAGCACTTCGATTAAAAAGGCAGGTAAAGACAGGTACAAGCTGACCGGCAATCTTACCATTCGCGACGTTACAAAACAGGTGACCATGGATCTTTGGTACCGCGGGACAATTGAAAATCCACAGAGTAAAGCAACAACAGCAGGTTTTCAGTTAACCGGCAATATCAATCGTGCTGAGTTTGGCGTGGGTCCGAACTTCCCGCCGCCGATGATCGGGAATGAAGTGGCCATAAGGGCAGACGGAGAATTTATCAAGCAATAAGTGATGCCTGTTGCGGGGATCAGAACTTTTTTCGATACCCCGCAACGGTTGTGCGGAGATACTACTCGGGGGCAACTCCGGTCATATAATAAAAAAGCCACTTGCTCTATTTTGTTGCAAGTGGCTTTTTTTGTGACTCCGCAGAGACTCGAACTCTGGGCCCGCTGATTAAGAGTCAGCTGCTCTACCAACTGAGCTACGGAGTCGGAAAGAGTGCAAAGTTAATTATTTAGATGGTGAATCTGTATCGTGGCAACCTAAATTTTCCAGTCGGTGATCCTGTTCACCCACTGCTCCCGGTAGGAGGTCTGCACTTTGATGTAATTGTCTGTATAGCCTTCCATCATGCCGTTCTTGTTTGCGTTCTCCCATAACGTCGGGCGGATAGTGCCGGCATGCTGCGCCGTAAAGTATTGCATTTTCTGGTAAGAAAGGTTCCGGAGTATCTTATTCCGCTCGTGTCGTGTGGCAACGGGTACCGATGGCTTTATCTCCAGCGCGGGTGTGCCCGGCCGTTCCGAGTAGGTGAATACATGCAGGTAGGATATGTCCAGCTCATGCAGGAACGAAAATGTTTCCTGAAAATCTTCCTCGATTTCTCCCGGGAACCCGACAATCACATCCACGCCGATACAGCAGTGGGGGATCATCTCTTTGATCATCGCTACACGCTCTGCGTATAGTTCGCGGCGGTACCGGCGGCGCATCAGGCCCAGTATCCGGTTGCTGCCGCTCTGCAGCGGAATATGGAAATGAGGCATGAACTTGCCCGATTGTGCCACAAAGCGAATGATATCCTCGCTCAGCAGGTTCGGTTCAATAGATGAAATACGGAACCGTTCGATGCTATCTGCCTTTTCCAGCGCCCGTACCAGGTCGTAAAAATGCTCCTCGCTCCTGCGGGCGCCGTTGTTTCCCTTCCCGAAATCCCCGAGGTTGACGCCGGTCAGCACGATCTCTTTTACATCCTGCTCCTGCAGTTCCCGCACCCGGCTGAGTACGCCGGCAATGCTGTCGCTGCGGCTATGCCCCCGCGCCATGGGGATGGTGCAGAAGGTACAATTATAATCGCATCCGTCCTGCACCTTCAGAAAGGCGCGGGTACGGTCGGTATGGGAATAAGCTGCATGAAATCCTGCTACATCATCAATATCGCAGGAGCATACTTTGGCGCTGTCGCCTTTGGTCAGCTCTTGCAAGTGGCGGGAGATATGAAACTTCTCCGCGGCGCCCAGCACCAGGTCCACACCTTTTATAGAGGCGATCTCCTGCGGCTTGAGCTGGGCATAGCAGCCGGTTACCACAATCAGTGACTCAGGAGCGCGGCGCTGTATCCGCCGCACGATCTGCCGGCATTCCTTGTCGGCATTATCCGTCACCGAGCAGGTATTGATCACATACACATCCGCGCTGTCGTCAAAATCTTTCTTCTGAAAGCCATCAGCTTCCAGCATCCTGCTCAGGGTGGATGTCTCGGAAAAATTGAGCTTGCAGCCCAATGTGTGAAAGGCGACTGTTTTCTGCGGTTGCATAACGGTAGGCAAAATTACGATAAATATAGTAGTGAGTAACCAGTAGCGAGTAGCAAGTCGGGAGTATTAAGTCAAAACAGCTTGATACTTGTTACTCCCGACTTGTTACTTATTACTTGCTACTTGTTACTTGCCACTTACTACTTACCTTTGATGCTTTACCGAAACTTTCCGACACTAATACGATACGCAAATGGAGCATATGCATGATTTGATGCAGCAGATCATTCAACATCCCTGGGCTTCCGGCTCCGTGATCCTCAACCTGATCATTATAGAAAGCCTGCTCTCGGTGGATAATGCGGCCGTACTGGCTACCATGGTGCTGGGGCTGCCTAAAGATCAACGCGCCAAGGCGCTCCGTTACGGCATCCTGGGCGCCTATATCTTCCGCGGTATCTGCCTGCTGTTTGCGTCTATTCTGATACAGATCTGGTGGTTTAAACCTTTGGGTGGTATTTATTTACTGATATTGGCAGCAAAATATTTTTTCGGTAAAAAGAATGACCATGAAGATCCCCAGGCTGAAATAGACCATGGTAAGAAAAGCTGGTTCTATCGTAAAACCCTCGGTTTGTTTGGCCCTTTCTGGGCTACGGTGATATTAATAGAACTGATGGACCTTGCCTTTTCTATAGATAACGTGATCGCCGCCAATGCATACACCGATAATATCATTCTCATCTGGGTGGGCGTGTTTATCGGGATATTGGCGATGCGCTTCGTGGCGCAGGGATTCGTCCGCCTGATGGAGCGGTATCCCTTCCTCAGCACCTGCGCCTACCTGGTGATCACACTTTTAGGACTAAAGCTGACGTCCGCGCTTTATACCCATTTCTATCCCTGCTCGGCTTTTTCAAAATTCCTGGAAGGCCCGCAGCATTGTATCGAATCCATGGGAGGGCATATACCTTATGGCGAGCATCCTACCGTTTGGGGCGATATACTGACTTCCGTGCTCAGTATATCCATTTTCATCCTGCCGGTGCTCTCGTCCATTCTGTTTAATTTCCCGAAACGACATACGGCTCAGACGCCGGACAATTGATCTATTTAATTAGCCAATCAGCCAATGTGCTGATTAGCTAATATCTGTCGCGAGGGATCATTAGCACATCAGCTAATTATCACATTAGCTAATTAAAACGATCTTTTTAATAGGACAATTGTCCGGAAATACGAAAGTATATATTATGACCCGCCGTGAGCAGGAACTGAAAGCGCTGCTGGATGAAAAAGTCCTGCGCTACAACCAGCCCGGGTTTATTGAAAAAGACCCGGTGTGCATACCGCACCTTTTTACCCGCAGGCAGGATATTGAGATTGCCGGATTCTTCGCGGCGATACTTGCCTGGGGCAACCGTACGGCCATTATCAACAATTGCCGCCGCCTGCTTTCGTGGATGGATAACGCCCCGCACCAGTTTATCGTGCAGCATCAGGAAACCGACCTGAAGCGATTCCTGGGGTTTGCCCACCGCACGTTCAATGCCACCGACCTGCTGTATTTCTTTGATTTCCTCAGGCGGCATTACCGTGTTCATCAGTCGCTCGAGGATGCCTTCGTGCCTCAGGACCGTTATGCGGAAGACACGACGGAGCAGGCACTGATACATTTTCACGATTATTTTTTTTCAGCGGAACATCCGGAGCGAACCCGGAAGCATATTGCCACGCCGCAGCGAAAGTCTGCCTGCAAGCGCCTGAATATGTACCTGCGTTGGATGGTGCGGCAGGATGATAACGGTGTGGACTTCGGTATCTGGGATAAAATTTCCATGCGGCAGCTCGTTTGCCCGCTGGATGTGCACGTGGCACGTGTGGCAGAGCGGTTACAACTGCTGCCGGATAATCGCGCCAACTGGCAGAATGCCCGTACGCTGACAGACCGGCTCCGTATATTCCGTCCCGGCGATCCGGCGGTGTATGATTATGCTTTGTTTGGGCTGGGTATGGCCGAGCGGTTGTAGTGGTTCGCATATTATATTGTATTTTGCGGATCTTGTAATAGAAACCAACAGGTACATGTGGTCATTATTCAAAAAAAGGAGAAACAGCCCATCCGGGAGCCTATCCCTGATTTTTCTTTTCTGGGCTGTGATAT
>JBEBVQ010000101.1:0-7767 GCA_040392625.1 Taibaiella soli
TTTAAGTGTCAATTTAGAAAATCAGCATATTTGTTGTATGAGCAGACCTGAACCGGCGCCGACATATGCCGTAGTGGATATTGAAACCACCGGCGGTAACGCAACGCACAGCCGCATTACTGAGATTGCCATCCTGATCCATGACGGCCGGGAGGTCGTTGAACGTTATGAAACATTGGTGAATCCGGAAAAAGATATTCCGCTGCCCATTTTTGCCCTGACGGGTATTGATAACGAAATGGTGCGTAACGCTCCGGTGTTTGCCGATGTAGCGGAGCGGGTATTCGAATTACTCAACGGACGGGTATTTGTGGCGCATAATGTCAACTTCGATTATTCCTTTGTGCGCCATCAGTTGGAAGAAGCCGGATACAAGTGGACTGCCCGGAAGCTGTGCACTGTTCGCATGAGCCGTAAGATAAAGCCGGGTCTGCGTTCCTACAGCCTGGGCCGCCTGTGCGATGTATTGGGTATTGAGATACAAAACCGCCACCGGGCAGGCGGGGATGCCGATGCCACGGCCGTGCTGCTGAGCTGGTTGCTGACCTGGGATACGGAGGGTGTAGCAATAGAGATGCTGAAGAAAACTTCCAAAGATCAGCGGCTCCCGCCCAACCTGCCACGGGAAGATTTTGAAGCGCTGCCGTCGCGTCCCGGTGTATATTATTTTCATGACCGGGCAGGTAAGGTGATTTATGTAGGCAAGGCAGTGAATCTGAAAAAGCGTGTCGCCACGCATTTTACCGGGCATACGATCAGTCCGCAGCGACAGCATTTTCTCCGTGAGATATGCGCGATCTCTTTTGAAGTCTGCGCTACCGAGCTGATGGCCTTATTGCTGGAATGTATCGAGATCAAACGGTTGTGGCCGGCCCACAACCGGGCGCTGAAGCGCTTCGAGGCGCAATACGGTTTGCTGTTGTACGAAGACCAGGCAGGGTATAAAAGACTGGCTGTCGGTAAGCTCCGGAAGCTGCAGCCATGCCTGCAGGCATTCCATATGCCGATGGATGCCATCCGGCAACTTAATATACTGATCGACGACTTCGGGTTAGCGCCGGAGCTTTGCCATTTCGGCTTTGAAACTGCTGAAAGACCGGGGGACAGTGACCGTACTGCTGAAAGCCTGCCATCTGCGGATGTGTATAACCTCCGTGTGGATGAAGCGCTGGGGCATCTGAATGAAAACCGGCCCAGCTTTGCTATCCTGGACAAGGGGCGCGACAGCGGGGAAAGGAGCTGCATCTGGGTAGAGCAGGGGCATTTGTATGCCATGGGGTATATCTCCGATACTACCGACCTGAACACACCGGAAGATATCAGAAACAGCCTCACCCGGTACGCCGGCAACCATTATATGATGCAACTGATCGAGGCCTATGCCAGGAAATATCCGGGGAAGGTGCGGCGTTTTTCATAAAAGGCATTGACGAAACCCTGACAGGTTCATATTCAGTACACTTAACGAATATACTTATTCGGTGGGGGCTGCTCTGTAGGTTATTTCCCGGGCGGTGACCAGTTCAAACGTATCGTTCCGGTACACAGTTTGGCTGATCCAGTTGCCCGACGGGTCGTACCGGTACTCAAACCGGATATGTATATCACGCTCCGTCGCTTCTGAGAAGTCCGTTTTTTCTTCCGGATCGCCGGCGGCATTATAGTTGCATGTGCTGTATGCAGTCATTTTTCTTTCCGCGTTCATGACTATCCTGCGGGTTTCCAGACCGGCACTGTTAAAGGTAATATCTTCAACACCCGTACAACTGTCGGGACTGCCATAGTAATAGTACCGGGTCCACTGGTTTTTGGCAGTATCCTTCGTATGCATGAAATGCGTTCCGGAAATGTACTGCTGATTTTCGTTGTACACCGATCTGATATATTCATCAGGAGCAGGATATCTGAACCGGATTATCTCCAGCAGTTTGTTGTCCCCGTCGTTACTCATGATATAGTTTAGTCGCCCTTTGCCGTCGTACCGGTAGCGCATCATGCCGGTACTTTTGCCGTTCAGGGAGAAGTTTTGTATTTCCCGCAGGCGCCCTGATCTGTCATATAAGAAAGCGGAGGAGTCGCCCGATCTCTTTCCTGTATAAATCACTTTGCTGCTGAGCAGGGTATCATTGCTGTAATGAAAGATTTTCAGCGTATGGTCCTTGTTGGTATCGGTGATGCTGAGGCTGTCTATTCTTCCTTTTCCGTCAAAAACCATGTTGGTGATGGTTATTTTCTGCCCGTCTGTTCTGTACAGCGACTTTACTTCTTCCACCCGGGCAACATTCTCCCGTAAGCCGAAAGATTGAAGGGTGAGCAGTTCGGGGAAATCACGTGTCAACTGTGCTGAAGCATCCTGTACCAGGCAGGTCAGAAGAAACAGGCAGCTTGTTTTGGTTATAGAGATCATGCAAATCAGGCTCCGGTATCCTTCAAAAATAGGAAAATAATATGGTTCTTCCCGCCGGGATTACTGCAGCACCAGCGACAGGATAGTCAGTACGGCAAACGTGATGCTTGCGATGCCGTTCGTATTGGCAAATGCCATGTTCACCCGGCTCAGGTCGCCCGGCTTTACGATCAGGTGCTGGTACACCAGCAATGCCGTAAATATGGAAGCTCCGCCCCAGTAGAGCCATGCGAACTGCCCGAGTATCCCCGCTGCGGCAACAAACAGGACGGTGCCGGCATGTAAGGCGGAGGATACAAACAATGCATTGCGCACACCCAGCGCGGCAGGTATGGAATGAAGCTGCAGGTCTTTATCGAAATCTTCATCCTGCAAGGCATATATAATATCAAAGCCGGCCACCCAGGTAAACACTGCTGCTGAAAATAACACCGGTAGTACGCTGAAGTACCCGGTCACTGCCAGGTAAGCGCCCAGCGGCGCTAATGCCAGCCCCAGTCCTAATACCAGGTGGCAAAGTGCGGTAAAGCGTTTGGTATAACTGTAGAATAAAATGACAAACAGGGCGATGAAAGAAAGGTAAAAACAGGGTTTGTTGATGAACCAGGTGGTGAGCACGAACAGCCCGCTGTTGATGATCGTAAAGAGCAGGGCATGTTGCGGCGGGATAATGCCAGCGGGTATTTCCCGGTTGGCAGTGCGGGGGTTCAGCGCATCAAACCGGCGGTCGAGCCAGCGGTTAAAGGCCATGGCGGCATTCCGGGCAAATACCATGCACAGCAGCACTTTTACCAGCAGATCCCAGCGGAATGTCTGCTGCTCATAGACAACAGCCAGTGTAAAGCCGATCATCGCAAAGGGCAGTGCAAATACAGTATGACTGAATTTTACCAGCGATAAATACCGGCCGGCTCCGGTGAGCAGGGATGCGGGCATAGGTTTATTTTTCTTTTACATCTGCTGTGAATCCGATAGACATGGCAGCCTGCTGTGCATTGGAATGTATCATTACATTTTTCTGCTGATGGCCGGTACGCTTCTTACTATTGAATTCAACAACAATATCGCCTTCGCCTCCCGGAGGTATAGGCTCTTTCGGCCATTCCGGCACCGTGCAGCCGCAGGAGGCTACTGCGCTTGAGATCAGCAGCGGGTGGTCGCCTGTGTTCTTGAAATGAAATGCATGACGGACCACATCGCCTTCGGTGATGGTGCCGAAGTCGTGTTTGGTATCGGTAAATGAAATGACCGTTTGGGGCATGGCAGCAACTTTTTCGCCGCGTGCATCGGCTTCTTTGGCGTGCGTATGCGTGTGTTCGTCGCCGATATTGTATTTATTGAACAGTGCGGTTTTGCTTACGCCGCTCAGCTCCACCAGTGCAATCACAAAAACGGAAATGGTGAGTACGGTTAGTAAAATGGTCTTTAGCTGCTGGTTCATTGTATATACTGTGTTTTGACAAAGATAAATTAATTAGCTAATTAGCTGATTTGTCAATTAGCTAATTAGCCCACACCTGCACCAGATGCGACAGCATTTCCACTGATTGCTCCATATCCTGTACGCTTACGTATTCCTGTTTGCTGTGTATGCCCATCTCCCCGGTGAACAGGTTGGGGCAGGGCAGTCCTATGAAAGAAAGACGGGATCCGTCCGTGCCGCCACGCACGCTCATACGCACCGGTTCGATGCCGGCACGGCGGTATGCTTCGGCAGCATGGTCCATCACCTGGGGGTGCTGATCGAGTATTTCTTTCATATTCCGGTATTGTTCCGTGATGGTGAAGTCGAACTGCACGCCGGGAAATGCCGCAGCGGTTTCTTCTGCCAGTTTCTTCAACTGCGCTTCATGTGCCGCCAGCATAGTGGTGTCGAAGTCGCGCACGATAAACTGAACCGTGGCTTTTTCGAGTACACCCTCCATATGCACCGGGTGTACAAATCCCTCCTTGCCTTCTGTGGTTTCGGGACTCCAGCTATCTGCCGGGAGCCGGCCAATAAAATCAGCAGCGGCTTTTACAGCATGTACCATTTTGTCTTTGGCATAGCCGGGGTGGGCGCTGATACCGTGAAATGTGACGGTCACTGCATCTGCGGAGAATGTTTCACCCTCAAGGTGGCCCCGCTGTCCGCCATCGAGCGTATATCCGTAATCTGCCGCCAGGCGCTGCATGTCCACTTTAGCTACACCACGGCCGATCTCCTCATCGGGTGTGAACAACAGGCGGATCCTGCCATGCTGTATTTCCGGGTGCTGTACCAGATAGTGTGCCAGATCCATGATGATCGCCACACCCGCTTTGTCGTCAGCGCCCAGCAGGGTATTGCCTGAAGCGGTAATGATGTCGTCGCCGATACGTTCAAGCAGATAAGGATGTTCTTTTGTGCTGATCACTACAGAAGGGTCGTCCGGCAGTACGATATCGGATCCGTCATATTTTGGATGGAGGATGGGCTTCACATCTTTGCCGCTGCAATCGGGTGCGGTATCCACATGTGCACAAAAGCAGAGCACCGGTACCTGTTTGTCTGTCGTAGCGGGGATGGTGGCATAAACATAACCGTGTTCGTCCAGTTCCGCATCTTCAATACCCATTTGCTTTAATTCCTGCACCAGGATGCGGCTCAGGTCTTTCTGCTTTTCAGTAGAAGGCTGGGCCGGTGAATTGGGGTCGCTTTGTGTATCGATCTGCACATAGCGCATGAAGCGCTCTGCAGCGGTATGTAAATAGCCTGGAATGGACATAGGTATGGTTTCTTTGTTTAATAATTAAATCGAATGCTGACAGCAAAAATAGGAGGAAATGGATTAAAATTGAAAATTGAAGGTTGAAAATGAATAAACTGTCAATTTTCGATTTGTAAGCGTTGCGCAGTTAACAACGCTTATCTTTGTATGTATAAACATTCAAATAGGAATTAGGAATATGGCTGGGAAGAAGGCGAAAAAGAAGAAGCAGGATCATGACAATGGATCGGGTTATACAGGCAGGCTGCAGATCGTGCGGAACGGTATGGGGTTTGTCATTGTTGAAGGGTTGGAACGGGATATCCCGGTGCAGCCGGAGCATTTAGGGACAGCGCTGGATGGCGATATGTTACGTGTGTCGGTATCGGAGCAGTTGCGGAAAGGCCGGCATGCCGAAGCCCGTATTACAGAAGTGGTCACGCGCCGGCAAACCGAGTTTACAGGCCGCCTGGATGTACATCCGCATTTTGCATTCCTGGTAACGGACAAGCAGATGCCGGTGGACATTTTCATTCCGCTGCACCTGCTCCATAATGCAGAAGACGGAGACCATGCTGTCGTCCGTATCGTGGAGTGGAATGAGAAGGCCAAGAACCCCGTCGGCGAGGTGATGAGCATCCTTACCCATGAATCTTCCAATGAAGTGGCCATGCAGGGGATACTGGTAGAGAACGGCTTCCCGCTCACGTTCCCGGATGATGTGCTGGAGGAGGCTGCGCGGTTCCCGGAGGGAGTGGACAGCAAAGAAGTGAAACACCGCCGTGATATGCGGAAGACACTGACCCTCACGATTGACCCGCAGGATGCCAAAGATTTTGACGATGCGATCTCGTTTAAGAGGGTCCGGGGCGGCTATGAGATCGGTGTGCATATTGCCGATGTGAGTTATTATGTAACGGAAGGGTCGGAGTTGGATAAAGAAGCCTATCGCCGTGCTACCAGCGTCTATCTGCCGGATCGTGTGCTGCCCATGCTGCCCGAACGGTTGTCGAATGAGCTGTGCTCGCTCAGGCCGGATGAGGATAAATATGCATTTTCGGCTGTTTTTCAAATTACAAAACAAGGACGGATAAAAGAATACTGGCTGGGCAAAACGGTGATACGTTCTCAGCGCCGGTTTACGTACGAGGAGGTGCAGGAGATCATTGAAGGCGCCGATGGTGATCAGGCGGATGTATTACGTGTCCTCAATGAATTGGCACAGGGTTTCCGGAAAGAGCGGTTCCGGAAAGGAGCTATCAATTTTTCATCCAAAGAAGTCCGCTTTAAGTTAGATGAGCAGGCTGTACCCGTCGGTATCATAGTAAAGGAAAGTAAAGAAGCGCATCAGCTTGTGGAAGAGTTTATGCTGCTGGCCAACCGGACGGTGGCGGAGCATGTTTCTGCCATCCGTATCAAGGATAAGCCGGCGCCCTTCCCTTACCGGGTGCACGATGTGCCTGATGAAGAGAAGCTGAAGCTGTTTACCACGTTTGCCGCCCGTTTCGGATATGAATTTGATCTGAACACGCCCGATGGTATTGCCCGGTCATTCAATGATATGCTCCGGCTGGCAGCGGGGAAGCCCGAACTGCAGGTGCTGGAGAGCCTGGGTATCCGCACCATGGCCAAAGCCGTTTATACAAGCGAGAACATCGGCCACTATGGTCTGGGCTTTGAAAATTATTGCCATTTCACATCGCCGATACGCCGTTATCCCGACGTTATGGTGCACCGTGTGCTGGAGCAATCCCTGAACGGCAAGATACGCCCGGTGAAGCAGATGGAGCAGTTGTGCCGCCATTGCAGCGACCGCGAGCGCCGGGCTATGGAGGCGGAGCGTGCTGCCAACAAGTACAAGCAGGTGGAGTTTATGCAGCAATATGTGGGAGAAGATTTTGAGGCAGTGATCAGCGGAGTGGCCAGCTTTGGCTTTTGGGCGGAGACGGTACTGCATAAATGTGAGGGGATGGTTTCCATTGCCGATCTGTCGGATATTGATGAATTCCGCCTGCTGGAAGAAGAATATACACTTGCAGGCCGCCATACCGGTATCCGCTTCCGGATGGGAGATACGGTGAAAGTGAAGGTGGTGAGCGCCAATCTTGCTAAACGGCAGATCGATTTCTCAATTCAGGAAATGCCCGGCCAGGGGAAAAAGGTCGCCCGTAGCGGCTCACAGAAAAAGCAAAAGAAAGAGACACCCCGCAGCCATGCCACAACGCAGCAGGGTAGCCGTAAGTCGCGGAAAAAGCGTGATTGAGTTTGAAATAGCCTGCCGCCTGTTTTTCGTATCTTTGTGTCAATGGAAAGCGTAGCACAAAAGCTCAATGCCGTGGGATTGAAGAAAACGGATATCCGCCTGCGGCTGTTTGAATATTTTCTGAAGAATAAACCTGCAGTATCGCAACCGGAGTTGGAAAAGAAGTACAGCCGGTATGCCGACAGGGTTACGTTATATCGCGTACTGAATGCGTTTGAAGAGAAGGGGTTGATCCACAAGATCATTGATGTGCACGGAACAGCCCGGTATGCGTTATGCAACGAAAACAACTGCGATGCAGACCACCATCACGACGAGCATATCCATTTCAACTGTACGCAGTGTAATAAGGTAGTGTGCCTTGATGA
>JBEBVQ010000102.1:0-7753 GCA_040392625.1 Taibaiella soli
GCCCGATCAATTCACCACCATCCTTAAAATCCCCCGCGCTCATGTATAAGGTTACAATCATCGATGATGAGCCGCTTGCACGGCAGTTGATCAGGACGTTACTGGCCCCCTACAGCGACATGGAAGTGATCCGGGAATGCAATGATGGCTTTGAAGGATTTAAAGCCATCCAGGAGGAACAACCCGACCTGGTATTCCTGGATGTGCAAATGCCCAGGCTGAACGGATTCGAGATGCTGGAAATGCTGGACCATTGCCCTTCCGTAATTTTCACTACCGCATTCGACCATTACGCATTGCAGGCGTTCGACGCGCACGCAATCGATTACCTTCTGAAGCCTATTACCAAAGACCGGTTCGAACAGGCAACCCGTAAATGGCTGCAGCATGCGGGTGAGCGGAACCGGAACGTAGAAACGTTACGTGCAACGTCTCTACAGATCACAGATACCTACGACCACCGGATCGTGGTAAAGGACAATGGCAGAATACGTATTATTCCCGTACAAGACATTCACTACATCGAAGCGAGCGATGATTATGTCAAAATAGCCGGTACGGAAGGTACCTACCTGAAGAAAAGCACCATGTCGCGGATAGAACAGAGCATCGACCCTAACCTGTTTGTGCGCGTACACCGTTCCTTCCTGGTGCCGGTGTCGCAGTTGCTACGCATAGAACCCTATGAAAAAGACAGCCACATTGCGGTATTGCAATGCGGCGCAAAAATCCCGGTAAGCCGGAATGGCATGGCAGCGTTGAAAAACCGCCTGAAATGGTGATCCTGTAGAGACAGGACATGCCCTGTCTCTACGCGCCCTGTTTCTACGGGGATGGCGGCAACGCCTTTTTTATTAACCGGTGCCGCACAAACAAATATCCTCCCAGTCCGCAGAACAGCATAAAAATATCGGCGACAATCGGATTGACCCGCTCTAAAATATATGCGGATACCTCCTGAGGTGTTATATCAGGGCTTCCGGCCACCTGCAACAATTCCGGGAACCGGATCATCAGGATCGTTATCATGATCATACTCCCCGCAAACCATCCGGCAATGACTGCCATAAATGTATAGAAGGCCCATTTTATACCCGACAACTGCTGCGTCCGGGCGCGCATATAATTCCTGAAGCAGAAAAAGATAACGATGAATATCCCCATTAACCTACACTGATTTCATAAACGTGTCCACACTCTCCATCATATGGCTGATCTGCTCCTGGTTCAGGCCGTGATGACAGGCCACCAGCATCCCGCCGCGCATGACCTTATCCGCTTCGGGATAGCCATCCGGCGTACTCTTGTACGGCAGGTTCTTAAACCCGGGCTGGCGCGTGATATTCCCTGTGAATATTGTCCGGGTCATGATGTTGCGACGCTCCAGGAATATCTGAAGATCGCGGCGAAGGAATGGCGCCGACTCACGGAGCGTTACGGCAAATGCCAGCCAGCCGGTACGGGAATCGGACAACTGCTTCGGCAGGATGAAGAACTCCTCGTACTTGCTGAAGAACTCCCGCATCTGGTTATAATTGGCCGTACGGTCGTCAATATTCTTTGCAAGCTTGTTCAACTGTACAATTCCGAATGCCGCTCCCATTTCAGACGGCTCCATATTATATCCCGGCTCCTCAAACACGAACTTCGCATCGTAAGGAATACCATCTACTTCCACGTTGAAGCGGTTCTCAATCTTTTCGCTTTCCACAAACAAAGAAGAGCTGCGTCCCCAGCTCCGCAACAGCTTGGCCCGGTTATAAAACGCCTCTGTATTCACACAAAGCATACCGCCGTTACCAGCGCAGTTGATGACATGCGACCCATAGAAGCTGGTGGTGCTCATATCGGTGAAACGGCCCGAAGACGCGCCGCCGATCTCGGCGCCGAGTGTATCTGCAGAATCTTCCAGTACAAACAGGTTGTACTTGTCAGCAAGCTCCCGGAGCGCCTTCCAGTCAGGGAGGTTGCCGATCAGGTTGGGAATGATCATCGCCTTTGTTTTCGGGGTGATCATTGCCTCTACTTTATTCACATCAATATTATAAGTACCCTCTTCCACATCCACGAATGCAGGGATCCATCCTTTTTTCACTTGTGGGGCTACAGTGGTGGAGAAGGTAAGTGCAGGCGTAATGATCTCCGCACCAGCTTCGAAACCCATCAGGTCGGCAGCAAGGTACAGCGCCGAAGAGCCGGAGTTGACCATAACGCCATATTTCTTGGCATATAAATCAGCGACACGCTCCTCAAACTCGCGTACATGCTTACCCATCTGGGTGGAGGTACGTAATACGTTAACAACGGCTTCAATTTCTTCCTCCCCGTGCACGGTCTTACCGTACGGAACGGGGATGTATTGGGTCTGTAACATGGGATGTAATTAGAAGTGCGAATATAGCAGTTTGCGAGGGAATAAATACATTAATATTTTGTCAAAAACATATGATTATACTTCCCTCTATAGTATTCGTTACATTTGCATACTGAGAGACCATGGCAACCAAAGAATCCGGCAAAAAGCCGACAGACAGCAGAAAAAAGACGGGCAAAAAAAATCCCACGGGTAAAAAAAAGGCGAAATCCCCTGCAGGTGCAGACACGCCTGTCGCGCCGGATGATGTTATTTTTATCAAAGGCGCACGGATGCACAATCTGAAAAATATAGATGTCGCCATCCCGCGGAATAAAATGACGGTAGTGACCGGGGTCTCCGGCTCAGGCAAGTCGTCGCTGACGATGGATACGCTGTTTGCCGAAGGCCAGCGCCGCTATGCAGAAAGCCTCAGCGCTTATGCCCGCCAGTTCCTGATGCGGATGGATAAACCTGATGTAGATTATATCCGCGGCATTTGTCCTGCTATCGCCATCGAGCAAAAAGTGACCACACGTACCCCCCGCTCCACAGTGGGGTCTATGACGGAGGTCTATGATTACCTGCGCTTGTTATTTGCGCGCGCAGGGCGCACCTATTCTCCCGTTTCGGGAAAAGAAGTAAAAAAAGACAACGTCACGGACGTAGTGGATTTCATACAGCAATTACCGGAAGGGACTAAAGTACAGATACTGGTACCGCTGATCACCCGCTATGGACGTAGCATTGCCGAGGAGCTGAACATCCTGATGCAAAAAGGGTTTTCGAGGGTTTATATTACCGGCAACGGGACTGGCGGACCAATACGTATCGAAGATATACTCGACAGTACCGAAGCCATCGATATTTCAGGCAAAAAGAAAAAGCAAAAAATATACCTGCTGATCGACCGGATCGTGGTCAAGCCTTTTGATGAAGACGATCTCCACCGCCTGGCAGACAGTATCCAGACAGCATTTTACGAAAGCGAGGGCGATTGCCTGATCGAGACGGACGGCCAAAAACTGTACAACTTCAACAACCGATTTGAAGCCGATGGTATCGTCTTTGAAGAGCCGGCGCCCAACCTGTTTTCATTTAATAATCCTTACGGCGCATGCCCGGAATGCGAAGGATTCGGGCAGGTACTGGGTATTGATGAAGACCTGGTGATCCCCGACAAAACACTCAGTGTATATGAAGGCGCGGTGGTTTGCTGGCGCGGTGAAAAGATGGGCGAATGGCAAACCGCATTTATCCGGAACGCAGCCCGCTACCAGTTTCCGGTGCATAAGCCGGTAGCAGACTTGTCTGCAACAGAATATGATCTGCTGTGGAACGGTAATGACCAAATAGAAGGGATCCGTGCTTTCTTCGACATGGTGGGACAGAATTTGTATAAGATCCAGTACCGGATCATGCAGGCCCGCTTCCGCGGGCGCACGACCTGCCCTTCCTGCATGGGTGCGCGTCTACGCAGAGAGGCGCTGTACGTAAAGGTGTCAGGGCAGACCATATCCACCCTGATGACTATGCCGGCAACAGAATTGTACGACTGGCTGCAACAAATCAAGCTCACGCCGCACGAGCAGGCGATCGGCAAACGCATCCTGACAGAGATCAACCAGCGTCTTCAGACTTTACTGGATGTTGGATTGGGTTATCTGACCTTGAGCCGCGCTGCCAATACACTCAGCGGCGGTGAAAGTCAGCGCATCCAGCTCACCCGGTTCCTGGGCAGCAACCTCACCGACTCCCTGTACATCCTCGATGAGCCCAGCATCGGGCTGCACCCGCGCGACACAAGCCGGCTGATCAGCGTTTTGAAATCCCTGCGCGACCTGGGAAATACCGTAGTGGTGGTGGAGCATGATGAAATGATGATGCGTGAGGCCGACCATATCATTGACATGGGGCCGCTGGCCAGCCATCTCGGCGGCGAAGTCGTGGCTACAGGGCATTATAAAGAGCTGGAAAAACATCCGGAAAGCCTTACGGGGCAATACCTTTCGGGGAAGCTCCGTATTGACCCGCCCGGGGAAGTGCGTAAACCTGGTGGATTCATCTCCCTGCAAGGTTGCCGGCAGCACAACCTGAAAGGAATAGATGCGGACTTCCCGCTCAATCTCCTCTGTGTGATCACCGGCGTGAGCGGATCAGGAAAGACTACGCTGGTCAAACAAACACTCTATCCTGCCCTGTTGAAACACTTCGGCGCCGGAGGCGAACGACCGGGGCTGCACCGCAGCCTTACCGGTGATCTGCATCGTATTACTTCCGTAGAAATGGTGGATCAGAACCCGATCGGGAAATCATCCCGCAGCAACCCCGTCACCTATATCAAAGCCTGGGATGAAATACGCAAGCTGTTCGCCCGTCAACCCCTGGCGAAGATGCGGGGATTTGCAGAAAGACATTTCTCATTCAATACCGACGGCGGACGCTGTGATACCTGCAAAGGAGAGGGGGAAGTAACCGTGGAAATGCAATTCCTCGCCGATGTACACCTCCTGTGCGAAAGCTGTAAGGGTAAAAGATTTAAAGATGAAGTACTCGAAATAACCTACCGGGAAAAGAATGTGTATGACATCCTTGAAATGAGCGTTGACGAAGCGATCGAATTCTTCCATTCCGAAAAGAAAATAAAAACGGCGCTGCAGCCGCTGGCCGATGTAGGACTCGGCTATGCAAAGCTGGGGCAAAGCAGCAATACCCTGAGCGGTGGTGAAGCACAACGCGTGAAGCTCGCGTCTTTCCTGGGACGACATAGCGGGAAAGAGAAAATTTTATTCATCTTCGACGAGCCGACAACGGGTCTTCATATGCACGACATCCGGAAGCTGCTCCAGTCTTTCAATGCATTGATCGATAACGGGCATTCCGTAATTGTCATTGAGCACAATACAGATGTTATCCGGTCTGCCGACTGGATCATTGACCTGGGGCCGGAAGGCGGCGCAGGAGGAGGACATTTGTTGTATGCCGGGGCGCCGGCGGGCATTAAGAAAAGTAAAGAAAGCCTTACGGCGCAGTATTTAATTGAGAATTGAAAATGGAAAGTTGAAAGTTGAAAATGAATGAAAAACGGAGCATGATAATCATGCTCCGTTTTCCATTCTCAATTTTCCATTTTCAATTATTATCAGGCATTGACCTTGCCTTTGACTTTGGCTACTACTTCTTCTTCGATATTACGCGGTGCAGAAGAGTAATGGCTGAACTCCATTACAGATGTTGCACGGCCGGAAGAAAGAGAACGAAGCTGGGTCACATAGCCGAACATTTCGCTCAGCGGTACTTTCGCACGGATCACCTGGAGGTTGTTACGGCTGTCCATACCCTCGAGCATCGCACGACGGCGGTTCAGGTCACCCGTCACATCACCCATGTATTGATCGGGCGTTGTCACCTCTACCTTCATGATCGGCTCCAGCAACACCGGTTTGGCTTTACGGCCTGCTTCCCGGAAGCCGGACTTGGCACAAAGCTCAAACGACATCGAGTCGGAGTCCACTGCGTGGAAAGAACCATCGAAGATGCGGACCTTCATGCTTTCTACCGGAAATCCTGCCAGTGCGCCGGTATTCATGGAGGATTCAAAACCTTTCTGAATAGCGGGTATAAATTCACGCGGGATTGAGCCGCCGAAGATATCATTCACAAACTGGAAGTTGCCCTTTCCTTCTTTGAGGAATTCCTCATCGGCAGGGCCGATCTCAAACTGTATATCGGCAAATTTACCACGGCCGCCGGTCTGCTTTTTATATACTTCGCGGTGCGCAATCATTGTAGTAAATGCTTCCTTGTAGGCAACCTGCGGAGCGCCCTGGTTGATCTCTACTTTAAACTCGCGGCGCAGACGGTCAACAATGATCTCGAGGTGCAG
The DNA here is from genome assembly GCA_040392625.1 of Taibaiella soli. GTDB lineage: Bacteria > Bacteroidota > Bacteroidia > Chitinophagales > Chitinophagaceae > JBEBVQ01. The sequence continues at coordinate 6,240 of JBEBVQ010000102.1, forward strand.
CTCACCCATACCCTGCAGGATCGTTTGCATGGTATCCTCATCCGTTTTCACACGCAGCGTCGGATCCTCTTCCACCAGCTTAGCAATGGCCATGCCCATCTTGTCCACGTCGGCCTGTGTTTTAGGCTCGATGGCGATCGCGATCACCGGCTCGGGGATGAACATGTTTTCCAGGATGATGGGATGCTTTTCATCACACAGCGTATCACCGGTTTTGATGTCCTTAAAACCAACAGCGGCACCGATATCACCGGCTTCGATAAAGTCGATCGGGTTCTGCTTGTTGGCGTGCATCTGCATGATACGGCTGATACGTTCATTCTTACCGGAACGTACGTTCAAAACATAAGATCCTGCATCCAGGTGGCCGGAATATGCGCGGAAAAACGCGAGGCGCCCTACAAACGGATCCGTCATGATCTTGAAAGCAAGCGCTGCAAACGGCTCTTTGGCGTCCGGCTTACGGAATATTTCTTCGCCGGTATCGGGATGCGTACCGTTGATCGCTTCAATATCAACAGGGCTGGGCAGGTAGCGCACCACACAGTCCAGCATTTTCTGTACCCCTTTATTTTTATAAGAAGATCCGCAAAGCATCGGAATGATGCTCAGGTCAATGGTGGCCTTACGGACGGCTTCGTGAATTTCTGCTTCAGAAATGCTGTTGGGATCTTCGAAGAATTTCTCCATCAACATATCATCATACTCCGCTACTGCTTCTACCAGATGGCCACGCCATTCGTTTGCCTCGTCCACCATATCGGCGGGGATTTCGCTCTCTGTATAGGTCATACCCTGTGTAGCGTCGTCCCATACGATCGCTTTCATGGTAATGAGATCCACAACGCCCTTAAAGCTGTCTTCAGAGCCGATGGGGAGCTGCAGGGGAACTGATTTTGCGCCGAGCATATCACGTACCTGCTGTACTACCATGAGGAAGTCCGCGCCGATACGGTCCATCTTGTTTACGAAGCCGATACGCGGTACCTTGTAGCGATTGGCCTGGCGCCATACGGTTTCAGATTGCGGCTCCACGCCGTCCACTGCTGAAAACAGCGCTACGAGACCATCGAGCACACGCATGGAGCGCTCCACTTCCACGGTGAAATCCACGTGGCCCGGAGTGTCAATGATATTGAACTTATATTTTTTAGATTCCGGAAGCACCTTCCCCTGAGAAGTCGGGAAGTTCCAGAAGCAGGTTACCGCTGCGGAAGTGATGGTGATACCCCGTTCCTTTTCCTGGTCCATCCAGTCGGTAGTGGTACCGCCTTCATGCGTTTCTCCCAGTTTATGGTTTACGCCGGTATAATAAAGGATACGTTCTGTAGTGGTAGTTTTACCGGCATCAATATGTGCGGCTATACCGAAATTGCGCTGTAAGCGTAAGTCTGCCATTGGTGAAAATTATAATTATGTTTTTATACGGTGCGCAAAGGTAGGGAAATTCGTATTAAATTGTACGATGTCCGGAAATGTTTATTGATTTTTTAATGCCTTTGCGCCCCTGCGGG